>CAIUCF010000316.1 GCA_903897565.1 uncultured Rhodospirillales bacterium
ATCTGCCCGGCCTCGATTTTAGAGAGGTCCAGCAGGTCATTGATGATTTCGAGCAAGTGATGCCCAGAAGAGTGGATGTAATCGACATATTCCAGATAGCGTTCGCCGATCACACCGAAGGCTTGGAGCTTGATCAATTCTGAAAACCCGATGACGGCGTTCAGCGGCGTCCGCAGTTCATGGCTGGTATTGGCGAGGAATTGGGATTTGAGCTGGTTCGCGGCCTCGATGGCCGCCGCCGCTCGCTTGGCTTCCGTGATGTCGATATGGAGGATCACCGCCCCATCGAGCCTGCTGCCGGCGGAGACGGGAGTTACCATGAGCCGGAACCACCGCATGCCACGCGGAGTCTCGCAAGGGGCTTCGAGCTCGAAGACACCTCTCGTCCCGCTCAGCACCTCCCGCACCCCCGCCGCGACATCGAGCCCGTGTCCGCCATAGAGGAGGGGGTTCTGCACGCAGATGTGAATGTAATCGCCGCCGATCATCCGTTCGGCATTCGGGAAGTAACCGGCCTCGGCAAAGCCGCGCCAGGTCCGGTTGACGAACAGAATGCGACCGGTCTCATCGAGCAGGGCGACATCGATCGGCAGGGCGTCCAAGGTCGCGGTGCGTTGCAGCAGGACGCGTCGCAACGCCTCCCGGGAGTTGGTCAGCGCGGCTTCGACCATGCGCCGCTCGGTGACGTCGACCGCGACGACGAGAAGTAGGGGCTCCCCACCGACAGAGATTTCGCGACAACTCAACTCAACCGTCAGCCGATCGCCGTTGTGAGTCTTGAGGCGGGCAACTCCCGAGGGGTTTGCGCGGAAGCCCGGCGGTAATGCCCCATCGATGACGTCGGCGAGGCTCATCGGCGCGACCGCGTCGCGCGATACCCCCAGCTTCGCAAGCGCCGCCTCATTGACGAGCCGGATCCCGAGAGTTTCCGGGTTCACGACCCACATCGCCGTCGGATTATCTTCGAACAGGGGGCGGTAATCGGCGGGGACTCCGGTCGTAGGCTTTTCCGTATTGCGGCTGCCCGGCGGTGGGAGCATTTCCCGACTTGCGAGGGCGCCGAATGCCGCCAGCGCATTCTTTTCGACTGCCGTCGGTGGCATGGCTCTTGGGGACGGGTCCATGACGATCACCCGGCCGAGCACCTGACCCTCGGGACAAAGGATCGGGCTGCTGGCGGCAAACCGTGCCTCGGGGATAAGGCCGAAGCTCGGATGGCTCTCGGAGAGCGCCTCGAGATCGCCATGCCAGAGCACCGCATTGGACAGGAACATCGGATGCTCGCGGTGGCGCTCGCGCGGCAGATCATGGGCCCCCAGGCCTCGGGCGCCTTTTATCACGTAGTGATCGTCGGCAATGAATGCCAACGTCGTTACCGCGGTGCCGAAGGTTTCGGCGGCGAGGCTGGACAGGCGTTCCAAGCCTTCATCATGGGTCGACCCGAAGACACCGAATGCAGAGAGCAGCGGATGTCGGGTGTCTCCGGGGAAATGTCGATGGCTTCGCGTCACGTTCGCTCGGGGCCTCGGCTTGCAGGAAGGAGGAATCGGGAGACTACGGAGAACCGCTGGCCCGCCTGTATGCCAGCAGCGTGCAAGGCAGGCAATGCGATTCCAGGTAGAGAATTATGGTATCTCCCGAACGGGGAGCGGGCAGCACTGGCCATTTAGGCTTCGACTATAAGCCCTGGTCCCTTCGCATCCCTTGATCGCGGTCAAGGCAACCGCAGAATTCGGTCGTTTCCGCCGAGCGAGGATAAAATCTCATCCCGCCCTCGAAATCGTCGTTGACAGGTTCGGGCAGGGGGGCCTATAAGCCGATCCCTCGCCGACAGCGGCGCCACCGACCTCCCCAGGGAGTTCCCTGCAGGGGTCGGGTCGTTGTCGGTTCTAGGTTGGCTGGTTCGCTTCTGGTTTTCGACTTGTTTCAGAAAATTAGGTGTTGACTGGTTAGGATTTGGGGCGGTATAAGCCGCCTCCGTTTCGGGCCGGGCCTTAGGGATAAGGTGTTGGAACTAAACAGCTCTTTGACAAGTTGGTATTTGGAAGGGATGCGCAGGCGGCGGCGTGTAGTAGATCGCTGGACGTATGTGCATCTCAAGTCATGGTTTACTATGTCAAGAGTAAT
>CAIUCF010000317.1 GCA_903897565.1 uncultured Rhodospirillales bacterium
ATACCGCGGCGCTGCGGCGGCGTAGGATAATACCTTTATCCTGCTGATATTTCGTATGTTTCGGTCAATATCAGGATTGACGGCGCGAAACCGATGGTTAATCAATAGTAAATATTGAGAACCTTTCGGGGAGTGCGTTGATATGCAGGCACGTCACCTTCTGGCTTCCGCGACACTCATGGCCACGATGGCGCTGACCAGTCAGGCCGCTCAAGCCGCGGCCGTCACATGGACGCTCGATAACGTCATCTTCTACGACGGCGGCACCGCGTCGGGGAGCTTCACCTTCGACGCGGCGACCAACACCTATACCGCCTGGTCGATCACCACGACCGCGACGACCAATGCCGCCGCGGATGGTGGCTACCCACTCAATGGCGCGACCTACACCACGAATACGCTCACCGGCGCCTCGTCGAGTTCCTATCTCAACCCCTATGGGCTGACCGTCAAGACGGCGGGGGGCGCGGACTCGCTGTCGCTGGTGTTCAATTCGGTGCTGACCGGGGCCGGCGGCACGATCGCGCTCAAGACCGGCTCGGAGAATGCCGGCTTCGGCTTCGAATCCCGCAGCCTCGAATCCGGCAGCGTCTCGGCGGTGCCGCTACCGGGCGCTCTGCCGATGTTCGTTGCCGGGCTCGGCATCTTGGGGCTGGTCCGCGGGCGTCGCCGCTTTCGCGGTTAAACTGCCGGAGTGAGGCTCACGGGCTGAACCCCGGCCCGGTCGCCGCCGGAAAATACTGCCCCGACAGGCTCATCGCGCCGAGTTGCTTGTTGCTCTCGGTGTCATGGACAAGGCCGCTGGTCTGGATGGTGGCGTCGCCCTGCGCGACGAAGCAGGCGGCGTATCGCACGATCAGGCCCTGAGTGGCGGGATCGATCATCTTCCATTTGCCCATATTGACCAGGAGGTCGAAGCCGCGCGGGTTGCTGCCGTGGCTTGTCAGGCCCTGGATGATGCCGGCGGTCTTCAGCTTGGTGACGGTCGTCGTGCATTCCTCGAACAGAGTCGGCGCGGCCTGCGTCGGCGTCGCCGCCAGCAGGGTGGCGACCAGGATCAGACCCGGGATTGCGTCGCGGCGCATGATGCGTATTGCCCTCCAGAAAGGAGGGCGTAGAATCGCATGACGGCGTGGTCCTGTCGATTCTCGAGTGCCGCAGTCCGACGCGGGACGGTGCTGACAAACCCTTGTGCGACGCATCAACCGAGCGATTTCCGACAATTAACCGAAAATCGGTTAATTTGAAATATCTATTTCATTACAGATATATAGATGGCATGCGGCGGATAATTTGTTATGGTCGCGCCAGTTTAGGGGACGCGTTCTCCCCGTTCTTCGAGCGATGCCAGAGGGGTTCTCATGGTCGTGAAGCGCAAGCCCAAAACCGCAGCCGCCGCCGCGAGCGCGGCGCCGGAGCCGATCTCGAACGATCAGGAAATCGCCTTCTACCGCGACATGCTGTTGATTCGCCGCTTTGAGGAGAAGGCGGGCCAGCTCTACGGCATGGGCCTCATCGGCGGCTTCTGCCATCTCTATATCGGCCAGGAAGCAGTCGTCGTCGGTATGCAGAGCGCGGCCGGCAAGGGCGACAGCGTCATCACCAGCTATCGCGATCACGGCCATATGCTGGTCTGCGGCATGGACCCCAAGGGCGTGATGGCCGAGCTGACCGGGCGCGCGACAGGCTATTCGCGCGGCAAGGGCGGCTCGATGCACATGTTCTCGCGCGAGGCCAATTTCTACGGCGGCCACGGCATCGTCGGCGCCCAGGTGCCGCTCGGCACCGGCATCGCTTTCGCCAATAAGTATCGCGGGACCGACCGGGTCAGTCTGGTCTATCTCGGCGATGGCGCCGTCAACCAGGGCCAGGTCTACGAATCCTTCAACATGGCGGCGCTGTGGAAGCTGCCGGTCATCTACGTCATCGAGAACAACAAATACGGCATGGGCACCTCGGTCGAGCGCGCCTCGGCCTCCCATGATCTCTATGTCCGCGCCGCGCCCTACGGGATCCCCGGCTGCCAGGTGGACGGCATGGATGTGCTCGCCGTGCACAAGGTGGCGCGCGAGGCGATCGCCCATGTCCGCTCCGGCGCCGGCCCCTACGTCATCGAAGCCCAGACCTATCGCTATCGTGGCCACTCCATGTCCGACCCGGCCAAGTACCGGACCAAGGAAGAGGTCGCCCAGATGCGCCAGGAGCACGATCCGATCGATCTGGTGCGCCGCCGTCTGATCGAGACGCTCGAGGTGACCGAGGACGTGCTCAAGCAGATCGATCGCGAGATCAAGGAGATCGTGACCGAAGCCGCCGAGTTCGCCCAGTCGAGCCCCGAGCCCGACCCCGCCGAGCTGTGGACCGACGTGCTGATCGAGGCGTGAGCCGGACCATGTTCCAAAGTTTCTCCGTCATCCCCGCGAAGGCGGGGATCCATCTGTCCAGCGCTGCGGCGTTTGAAGTATGGATCCCCGCCTTCGCGGGGATGACGGTAGGTGTTTTCGGTTGCGGGTTATTCTCGCCCCCGTCCAACGATTTCCTGCGTTAAGGGAACCAGACCCGTGTCCATCGAAATTCTGATGCCCGCCCTGTCGCCGACCATGACCGAGGGCAAGATCTCCAAATGGCTGAAGGCCGTCGGCGATACCATCAAGTCCGGTGACGTCATCGCCGAGATCGAGACCGACAAGGCGACCATGGAGGTCGAGGCGGTCGACGAGGGCGTGCTGGGCTCGATCCTGGTACCCGAGGGTACCGAGAACGTCGCCGTGAACGCGCCGATCGCCGTATTGCTCCAGGATGGCGAAGCCGCCGGCACGGCGCCGACCCATCATGCGGCGCCCGCCGCCGCGCCGGTACCGACGCCGGCTGCGACTCCTGCGTCCGCGCCTGCCGCCGCGGCTGCTGTACCCGTCGTCGAGGCCGAGCCGGAATGGACCGGACCGATGCTGAAGCAGACGGTGCGCGAGGCGCTGCGCGACGCGATGGCCGAGGAAATGCGGCGCGACGACAATGTCTATCTCCAGGGCGAGGAGGTGGCGCAGTACAACGGCGCCTACAAGATCAGCCAGGGCCTGCTCGACGAGTTCGGCGACCGTCGCGTCATCGACACGCCGATCACTGAGATCGGCTTCACCGGCCTCGCGGTCGGCGCGGCGTTCACCGGCCTGCGGCCGATCGTCGAGTTTATGACCTTCAACTTCGCCATGCAGGCGATCGACCACATCATCAATTCGGCGGCCAAGACGCTCTACATGTCCGGCGGCCAGCTCGGCTGCCCGATCGTGTTCCGCGGCCCCAATGGCGTCGCGTCGCGCGTCGGCGCCCAGCATTCGCAATGCTACGCCAGCTGGTACGCCCATTGCCCGGGCCTGAAAGTAGTCGCGCCCTATTTCGCATCGGATGCCAAGGGCCTGCTCAAGGCCTCGATCCGCGATCCCAACCCGGTGATCTTCCTCGAGCACGAACTGGTCTATGGCCAGACCCACGACGTGCCCGACAACCCCGACTGGATCGTGCCGATCGGCAAGGCGCGGGTCGCGCGGGTCGGCTCTCAGGTCACGTTGATCGCGTTCTCGCGCGGCGTGCAGTTCGCGCTCGAAGCCGCGGAGGCGCTGGCGGGCGAGGGCATCTCTGCCGAAGTCATCGATCTGCGGACCATCCGCCCGCTCGATGTCGAGACGATCCTGACCTCGGTGCGCAAGACCAATCGGGCGGTGACGATCGAGGAAGGCTGGGCTTTTGCCGGGATCGGCGCCGAGATCGCGGCGACCGTGATGGAAAAAGCCTTCGACTGGCTGGATGCGCCGGTGATCCGGGTGGCCGGTGCCGATGTGCCGCTGCCCTATGCCGCCAATCTCGAGGCGCTGGCGCTGCCGCATGTCGCCGACATCGTGGCGGCCGCCAAGACCGTCTGCTACCGCTGACCCCTTATCCCGGATAGGGACGCCAACATGCCGATTCAAATCACCATGCCCGCGCTGTCGCCGACGATGACCGAGGGCAAGATCTCGAAATGGCTCAAAGCCGTGGGCGACACGATCAAACCCGGCGACGTCATCGCCGAGATCGAAACCGACAAGGCCACCATGGAAGTCGAATCCGCCGATGAGGGTGTGTTCGGCCAGATCGTCGTGCCGGAAGGCACCGAAGGCGTCCAGGTGGGCGCGCTGATCGGCTATATTCTGGCCGAGGGCGAGAAGCTTGGCGATATCGCCGCCGCCAAACCGGCCGCAGCGAAACCCGCGGCTGCTGCTGTCCCGGTCGCGGCCGAATCCGCCAAGCCGGCTGCAGCCGCGCCGGTTGCCACGCCCGTCGCTGCCCCGGCGGGCGGAACCCGGATCTTCGCGACACCGCTCGCCCGTCGCCTGGCCGCGGAGGCGGGGATCGACCTCGCCGGTATCGCCGGCACTGGCCCCCATGGCCGCATCGTGCAAGCCGATGTCGCGACCGCGAAGGCCTCGCCGAGACCCGCCGCCGCGCCCGTCGCGAAATCCGCATCCGCGCCTGGGCCCGCGGCACCTGCCGCGGTGCTGACCAAGGATCGTGTCCAGAGCCTTGCCGGCGGCATCGCATACGACCTTCAGGCCCATACCTCGATGCGCAAGGCGATCGCGCGCCGCCTCACCGAGTCCAAGCAGACGATCCCGCATTTCTATCTCACCGTGGATATCGAGCTCGACGCATTGCTCGATATCCGGACCAAGCTCAACGCCCGCGCCGACGGCAATTACAAGCTCTCAGTCAACGACTTCGTGATCCGCGCCGCAGCCGTCGCGCTGAAACGGCTACCTGAGGCCAATGCCTCGTGGTCGGATGACGGCGTACTGTTGTGGAAATCCGTCGATATCGCCGTCGCCGTCGCGATCGATGGCGGGCTGATCACGCCGATCGTCAAGGGCGCCGACCTTAAGGGCATCGCCGCGATCTCCAACGAAATGAAGGACCTCGGCGCCCGCGCCAAGGCGGGCAAGCTCAAGCTCGAGGAGTTCCAGGGCGGCACCTTCTCGATCTCCAATCTCGGCATGTTCGGCATTCGTGAGTTTTCCGCCGTGATCAATCCGCCGCATGGCGCGATCCTCGCCGTCGGTGCTGGCGAGCAGAGGGTGATCGTCAAGGACGGTGCGCCGGCCGTCGCGACGGTCATGTCGTGCACGCTGTCGGTTGATCACCGCGTCATCGACGGCGCGATCGGGGCAAATTTCCTGAAAATCTTCAAGGGCTTGATGGAAGACCCCTTGGGCATGCTCGTGTAAGCGCCGATTGCCGCAAGTGGTGCAGTTTCAAAGTTAATTCGTCACCCCCGCGCAGGCGGGGGGCCACGGTTGGTCCGAGGTTCCGCAACCTCCATGGATCCCCGCCTTCGCGGGGATGACGAAATAGAGGACAGGAATTCTGGTCGTTGGAATTCGCGTTGAATTCGGCGCCGAGGAGCAAGAAATGGCAGAGACCTCATTCGATCTCATCATCGTCGGCGGCGGCCCGGGCGGCTATGTCGCCGCGATCCGGGCGGCGCAGCTCAAGCTGAAGGTGGCTCTGGTCGAGCGCGAGCATCTCGGCGGCATCTGCCTGAACTGGGGTTGTATCCCGACGAAGGCGCTGCTGCGGTCGGCCGAGATCAATCATCTGCTGCATCGGCTCGACGAGTTCGGGCTCGCGGCCTCGGGCACCAGCTTCGACCTCGCCAAGATCGTGAAGCGCTCGCGTATGGTCGCCGGGCAGCTGGCGGGCGGCGTCAAGCATCTGCTGAAGAAGAACAAGGTCACGGTGTTCGATGGCTTCGGCCGGCTCGATGGCGTCGCCGGCGGCCTGCGCAAGCTGAATGTTTCCAAGGACGGCAAGGCGGTTGCCGATCTCACGGCAAAGAACGTCATCCTGGCGACCGGGGCGCGGCCACGCGTGCTCCCGGGTCTCGAGCCGGACGGCAAGCTGGTGTGGACCTCCAAGGAGGCGATGATCCCCGAGGCCATGCCGAAATCGCTGCTGGTGATCGGCTCCGGCGCCATCGGTATCGAGTTCGCGAGCTTCTACCGCAATCTCGGCGCCGAGGTGACGGTGGTCGAGGCGCTCGATCGCATCCTGCCGGTCGAGGATGCCGAGATCTCGGCCCTGGCGCGGAAGTCGTTCGAGAAGCAGGGCATGAAGTTCCACACCAGCGCGACAGTGAAGGAACTGAAACGCGGCAAGGATTCCGTGCTCGCCACGATCGTCGCGGGGGAGAAGACCGAGACGATCACCGTCGACCGCGTCATCACCGCGGTCGGCATCGTCGGCAATGTCGAGGATATCGGCCTCGAAGGCACCACGGTGAGGGTCGAGCGCACTCATGTCGTGGTCGATCAATACGCCTTTACCGGCGAGCCGGGCGTCTACGCCATCGGCGATCTCGCGGGGCCGCCATGGCTCGCGCACAAGGCCAGCCACGAGGGTGTCCTCGCGGTCGAGAAGATCGCCGGCCTGCCGCATCTCCATCCGATCGACCCGTTGAGCATTCCCGGCTGCACCTACTGCATGCCGCAAATTGCCTCGGTCGGCTTGACCGAAGCCAAGGCCGTCGAGCAGGGGCATACGGTCAAGGTCGGCCATTTCCCCTATATCGGCAATGGCAAGGCGATCGCGATGGGCGAGACCGAGGGCATGATCAAGACGGTGTTCGACGCCAAGACCGGAGCGCTGCTCGGCGCCCATATGATCGGCGCCGAGGTGACCGAGCTGATCCAGGGCTATGCCGTCGGCCGCAGTCTCGAGACCACCGAGGCGGAGCTGATTGCCACCGTCTTCCCGCACCCGACCCTGTCGGAAATGATGCATGAGTCGGTCCTTGACGCCTATCAGCGTGTGATCCACTTCTGAGGGCAGGTGGACCTGAGGGCTGGAGGCTGCGCTGATAATGCGGTGGATTGCGGCGAGTTTCCTGTTGCTGGCGTCATGCGCGAGCATGCGGCCGGCGCTTGCCGATGACAGCCTTTACCGGGCGCTTGGCGGCAAACAGAACATCATCCGCTTCAGCGCCGAATTCGTCGACATTGCCGTCAAGGACGACCGTATCAAATCGACCTTCGCCAATTCGAGCCTCGGTCGCATCAAGCACATGCTGGCGGCACAGATTTGCGCCATCTCCGGTGGCCCCGTCGTCTACAAGGGGCACTCGATGAGGCTGGCGCATGCGAAGCTGGGGCTGCGCAACGCCGATTTTAATGCTGCGGTCGAGGATCTGCAGGCGGCGATGGATCACGCCGATGTGCCAGTCCACACCCAGAACAAGCTGCTGGCCCTGCTCGCGCCGATGCAGCGCGATATCGTCACCAAATAGCCGGCTTGCTCATGAGGCTGCGGCGGCGTCGATGATCCGGGCGAGCCTGACATCGAGTTCCGAGACGCCGCCGACGTCGTGGGTCGAGAGCGTAACGTCGACGCGATTGTAGACGTTGAACCATTCGGGATGATGGTCGAGCTTCTCGGCAGCGAGCGCGACCCGCGTCATGAAGCCGAAGGCCGCGTTGAAATCCTTGAACTTGAAGGATTTCGTGATCGCGTCGCGATTGGCGACGGCGCTCCAGCCGACCAGATCCGCGAGCGCGGCGGCGGCGCCGATAACCTTGGGACGGCTCATCGCGATTTTGTCCGTTTTTCAGTGATCGGGAAGATGCTGTGACCGAGCAGCTGCATGCCGTCCATGATGTCGGCGGTGATCGCCGCCTTCAGGCCCTCGACGTCGCCACGGGCGATGGCGTCGATCGCCAGCTCGTGCTTGTCGGTAATCTCGGCGGTGCCGACGATACCGTAGACGGTGCGCATGAAGGGGCCGAAGCGCACCCAGATGCTTTCGACCAGGGGGACCAGGATATCGGAATCCGCGGCGCGGTAGATTTCGAAATGGAACTTGTAGTTCGCCGACATGTACTGCTCGGCGTCGCCGGTCGAGTAGCTCAGGTTCATGGCGGCGTCATGCGCCTTGATCCGAGCCAGCCGTTCCTTGTCGATATTGGGCAGCGCCCGGGCAGCGCATTCCGGCTCGAGCAGGAGCCGCGCGCGCATCAACTCGTCGAATTGTGCCGCGGTCATCATCGGCACCGAGACGCGGCGATTCTTGCCGACCTGCAGGGCATGCTCCGCGGAAAGGCGGCGGATGGCGTCGCGGGCCGGCATGATCCCGACCTGGAGGGCCTCGGCCAGACTGCGCAGGCTGATGCTCCGGCCCGGGGCAAAGCGGCCGACAGTGAGGGCCTGGCGGACGGTCTGATAGACCTGTTCATGCAAGGTGCTGAAGCCGGCATCCTCGCCGTTCCCGGGAGGATCGCCGGCGCCGGGAAGCCCGGTTAGACTGTGTAAAGGGTTCTTCATGGTCCGCGTGTCTGCGCTCTCCCGGATCGGATTATTCGATGGCGTGGAGCGAAGTCTAGCCAGCTTGTCGTCCCGCCTCAATGTCGATTCCCGATCGTTTCGGAATCGGCGGGGATAAAACTGCCCCGCCGATCACGCATCCGCCTAGGTGCCGGCGTGAATCTCGGTGATGCGCAGGATATTGGTGCCGCCGGGAGAACCGAACGGCACGCCTGCGGTGATGACGACACGCTCGCCGTCACGCGCGAAGCCGTGGCTGAAGGCAATCCGGCTCGCCTTCTGCACCATCTCGGAAAAGGTCGTGATGTCGCGGCTGACGACGGTATAGACGCCCCAGGCGAGACAGAGCCGGCGCGAGGTGGCGAGATCGGAGGTCACGCAGAGGATCGGCGCCCGCGGCCGCTCGCGCGCCGCGCGCAAGGTGGTCGAGCCGGAGCTGGTGAAGGTCACGATGGCGCTGGCGCCGATGGTTTCGGCTACCTGTTTGGCGGCGGCGGTGATGGCGTCCGCCGTCGTCGGCCGGTGATCGGGATGCTCGGCGTCGAGGCCGGTCCAGTAGAGGGGGTCGGTCTGCACGCGGCTCATGATCCGGTCCATGATCGATACGGCTTCGACCGGGAAATCGCCTGCCGCCGTTTCCGCCGAGAGCATCACGGCATCCGATCCCTCATAGATCGCCGTGGCGACGTCCGAGGCTTCGGCCCGGGTCGGCGTCGGCGCCTTGATCATGCTTTCCAGCATCTGAGTCGCGACGATCACCGGCTTGCCGGCGGCGCGGCTGGCGTGGATGATCCGGCGCTGCATCACCGGGACGTCCTCGGGCAGCATTTCGACCCCGAGATCGCCGCGCGCCACCATGATGCCGTCCGACAACGCGATGATGTCTTCGAGCGTGTCGAGCGCGGCCGGTTTTTCGATCTTGGCGAGCAGGAAGGCGCGGCCGTCGATCAAGGCGCGACCCTCGGCGACGTCGGCCGGGCGCTGGACGAAGCTCATGGCGATCCAGTCGACGCCGAGCTCGAGCGCGAAGGCGAGGTCGGCGCGATCCTTGGCGGTCAGTGCCGAGATCGGCAGCACGGCATTGGGGACGTTGACGCCTTTGCGGTTGGAAATCACGCCGCCGGTGATGGCGATGACCTCGGCGGTGTCCTTGCCGGCCTCGACGACCCGGAGCCGGACTTTGCCATCATCGACGAGGAGTTCGGTGCCCTCTTTCAGCACGGCAAAGATCTCGGGATGCGGGAGGCAGACGCGTTCCCGCGTCCCGGGGGTCGGGTCGAGATCGAAGCGCAGGCGCGCACCGTTGGGAAGGTCGATCTTGCCGTCGGCAAAGGTGCCGATCCGCAGCTTCGGGCCCTGCAGATCGGCCATCACGCCGATGGCGTGATGGTGGTTCTTCTCGACCCGGCGGATACGTTCATAGGTGGCAGCATGATCGGCGTG
>CAIUCF010000318.1 GCA_903897565.1 uncultured Rhodospirillales bacterium
AGATCGAGACCCGCCAGCTTCGAGATATCGATTTTCAGGGAGGTCAACAGGAACAGGATCAGGACCGCGTGAATCTCCTCGGCATAGCGGGCGTCCTCCTCCGTCGCCTTGCGGGCCGAGACCTGGACCTCAGGTCCGGCAAGCCCGGTCGCGGCGACCCCCAGCGCCTGCTGCCGCATGGTGTCGGGGCTCATCGCCCGGCTGCGCTCGATCGCTTCGTGCAAGGCGCGGTCGTGGATCGTCATCGTGACCAGATCGGGGATCGCCTTCCAGGGCAGCACATAGACCGATTGCGTCCCGGCGAATCCCGGGGTGAGGAGCACCAGATTATGGCGGTCGTCGGCGCGGACCCGGGCGCAGGACAGTGTCGGGGTCGTGAAGGGCACGGTTGTGCCGCGCTCCTCGAACGTCGAGGGCTGATGCTGCGCACTGAAGAGTTTCGAGGGCGAGTGCCCGTTATCCATCGTCATTCTTCCCGCGATCGGTCCGGTTCGACGTCTGCCTCTGTCGACCCCTGCCGATGCTCAACCGACAATAAACACAAAATGGCCGTATTCCAGCCCTGCTTCGGCCTCATGGCCCGATCATATTTCAATCCAAGGACACGTCAATTCGAGGAGACACGGTATGCGCTATTCAGGTGAAGAGCCCCGGTTGGAAGATATTCTCGCCGATCCGATCGTCCGGATCCTGATGCGGCGCGACGCCGTCGGTGAGCAGGGCCTGCGACAGGTGATTGCCGAAGCGCGCGGCCGTCTCGGGCATTTCACGAACGACGCTGAGGCCGTCCTCGGTCTCGCGCCGGCGATGATCCCACACCGCTGTGGTTTTCAATCCGGCATCCCGAGCCGGTAGCCGACCCCGGGTTCGGTCAGGATGATCGTCGGCCGCGCCGGATCGCGTTCCAGCTTCTGTCGCAACTGGCGGATATAGCCACGGAGATATTGAATATCGTCGCCATGGGCGGGGCCCCAGACGGTACGCAGGATCAGGCCATGCGTCAGCACCTTGCCGGCATGGGTCACGAGCAGGCTCAGGATCTCGTATTCTTTCGGCGAGAGCTCGACCCGCGCTCCGTCGCTGGCGACGATGCGATGGAGCAGGTCGACGCTCAAATGCTCGACTCGAAAGATGCTGGGTACGCCCTGCGACTGGAAACGGTGGCGCAGGGCGGTCTTCACGCGGGCGACCAGTTCGGCCATGCCGAATGGCTTCACGACATAGTCATCGGCGCCCTTTTCCAGCGCCAGCACCTTGCCGCGCTCGTCATTGCGAACCGACAGCACGATGATCGGCACCATGGAGGTTTCGCGAATTTTCTCGATCACCGCGATTCCGTCCTGATCGGGCAGGCCCAGATCCAGGATGATCAGGTCAGGTGACTCCCGCGCGGCTTCGTGAAGAGCCGAAGCGGCGTCCTCGGCCTCGATCGTATGGTAGCCTTGGGTGCCGAGCCCGGAGCGCAGGAAGCGCCTGATCTGCGGCTCGTCGTCGACGATCAGGATCTTCACGCCCGGAACGCTCATGGCGCCAGACTTTCATGCGACACTCTGGCGCCCGACGGCGGAGCGGTCGGAACCGGCAGGGTCAGCGTGAAGATCGCACCCTGGCGATCCCCGCGATTGGCCGCCGAGATCGTCCCGCCCAGCGCATCGGCAAATCCACGACAGATCGCGAGCCCGAGGCCGGTCCCGGCGCGGCGGCGGTCCTCGGCGTTCAGCCGATAGAACTTATCGAAGATTCGCTCCTCTTCGCCCGGCGTCAAGCCGACGCCCTCATCGATCAATTCCAGAACGACGGACTCGCCACGACGTCGGCCGCGGATCAGGATCGTCGTCGCTTCCGGGGAATATTTCGCGGCGTTGTCGAGAAGATTGACCAGGATTTGCTCGAGCAACGTGAAATCGCCGCGTATCTCCGGCAGATCGGTTTCGAGGTCCAGCTTTACCGGATGATTGGCGAGGATCTTGGTCGTGCGCCGCAGCGCCGTGCCGATGATGTCGGCGATATCGATCATCGTCCAGTTCAAGGCTAGGGCGCCGGATTCCAACCGGGTCATGTCGAGCAGATTGCCGACGAAGCGGTTCAGCCGCTCGGCCTCTTCCTGGATCGTCGCCAGCAATTCTTCCTTACTCGCTTCATTATGAAGAGTGCCGTATTGGCGGAGGCTGGTCGCCGCGCCGAGGATCGATGCGAGCGGGGTGCGCAGGTCGTGGGAGATCGAAGTCAGCAGGGCGTTGCGCAGCCGCTCCGTCTCGGCGTCAAGGCGGACCTCGTCGATATCCTCCGCGAGCGCGATGCGCTCGATCGCCACCGCGGTCTGGTCCCCGAGCGCGTCCAGCAACCGGCTGGCGTCAGGGGAGAGCAGCGGACCGGGGGCGTCGCGATCGATGCCGAGGACGGCGACGGGCCCGCGTGCCGTGCGCAAGGGGATGAAGAGTCGCTTCGCACCCGGCAAGGTTTCGGCACCGCGGCCGGCGGCCTGGTTATGCTCCCAGGACCAACGCGCGGCCGCCAGATCGGCGTCGTCGAGGAAGTCCTCCGGCGGATAGCCGGCGCGAACGCCGAGACCATCCTGGTCGGGCAGCAAGAGGACGACCCGGACGTTTAGAAGCGCCGCGACCTGGTAGGCCGCCGCCCACAGCAGGTCGTCGAGCGAACCGATCGCCGCGAGCTTGCGGCTGAAGCCGTAGAGCTCTGCCGTGACCCGGGCACGTTGGCGCGCGTTGAGGATCTGGTTGCGCGTCGCTGCGGCGAGATTGCTGACGATCACCGCGACGATCAGGAAGAACACCAGCGCCACGACGTTGGCGGGATCGGCGATGGTCAAAGTGTAGAGTGGTGGGATGAAGAAGAAATTATAGGCCAGCACGCTGAGGCAGCAGGTCAGCAGCGAGGGCAGGAGGCCGCCTTGGATCGCGCTCGCCAGCACCGCCATGAGAAACACCAGGGAGATGTTCTGGACCGGAACGATATGCTCGAGCAGCAACGCCGTCGCCAGCGCGCCGAGCGTCGACAGCACGCTGACGAGGTAGCCCCAGGGTGAGGCTCGGGTGGGACTCGGACGTGTCGCCACGGACCGCGCCTGCTCGCCGGAAGGCGCGGCGGCGGCAACCGTCTCCTCCGCTGCGATGACGTGGACGCTGATGCCGCCGGATTTCTGCAGCAGGTCGCGCACGACGGAGCCATGCAGCAGCTCGTACCAGCGCGACCGGGCCGAGCGGCCGAGAATGATCTGGGTGATGTTGTTTTCGCGGGCGTAGTCGATGATCTCGTCGGCGATCTTGGAGCCCGGGAGGGTAATGGTCTTGCCGCCGAGCTTGGCGGCGAGGCGCATGCATTCGGCGATGCGGTCGAGGGCGTCGCTGCGTTCGTGCCGGCCGGTATCGACGAAGACGGCGGTCCAGGGCGCGTGGAGGCGATCGGCTACCCGCTTGGTGTGGCGAATCAGCTCGGGGCCGCTGGGGAGTTCGTTGACGCAGACCAGCACGCGCTCTGCCGCCGCCCAGGGGCCGCTGATGGCGTGCATGCGCATATAATCGAGCATCTGCTCGTCCACACGCTGCGCAGTTCGCCGCAACGCCAACTCGCGCAGGGCCGTCAGATTGCCTTGCGAAAAGAAGTGCTTGATCGCCCGAGCGGCCTGTTCCGGAACATAGACTTTGCCCTCGCGCAGGCGATGGATGAGTTCGTCAGGGGAGAGATCGACAACCTCGATATCGTCGGCACGATCGAGGATGCGATCCGGCACCGTCTCGCGAATGCGGATGCGCGTGACCTTGGCGACGACGTCGTTGAGACTCTCGACATGCTGGATATTCAAGGTCGTATAGACGTCGATGCCGGCCTCGATCAACTCCTCGACATCGGTATAGCGCTTGGCGTGGCGGCTGCCCGGGGCGTTGGTATGGGCGAGTTCGTCGACCAGGACCAGCTTTGGACGGCGCGCGAGCACGGCGTCGAGATCCATTTCGTCGAGCGTGCGCCCCTTGTACTCGGCGCGACGCCGCGGCAGCAGCTCGAAACCCTTGACGAGGGCCTCGGTCTCGCGGCGGCCATGGGTTTCGACCACGCCGATGACGACGTCGACCCCGTCATTCAGCTTGGCGCGCGCCGCCTGCAGCATCGCGTAGGTCTTGCCGACGCCGGGCGCGGCGCCGAGAAAAATCTTCAGCCGTCCGCGCCCCTCGTTCTGCGCGGCAGCGAGCAGCGCGTCGGGCGAGGGACGGCGCTCTGTGGAATCACCGCTGGCCATACCCGCTCCTAACGCCCCGGATCCGTAAGCGCGCGGCACGCTGCCTCGCCCACGGCCACCGTATGGGAGAACAATCGCGATTCCTCCGGGGCGATCGTGAAGACCCCCGGCTTGTCGAAGAACTCGCCGTCGAACCCGATTGGGCTCGCCATTCCGTACCAGGGCTCGATGCACAGGAAGTCCGTACCCGGCTTGGACCACAGGCCGAGCGTCTTGAAGCCTTCCCAAGCCACCGCGACGGGTTCGCAGCCTGGAGCAGCGTAGCAAGCCCAGCGGCTCGCCAACCGATCGAGGATGATCGCGTCCTCGGCGAACAAAGACTCATCGAGATGAAGGACCGTCCCATCGATCGGCGTCGGCCGGGGCGCCGGGTCGAGCAGCCCGCCACGGAGCCCGCGAATCGGTGCGGCTTCGCTATGCGAGAAGGTCAGGGTGTGGGCGTTCTTGGCGACGCCGTGCCGGAGCGGCCAGCGAAATGCCGGATGGGCACCGATCGACGCGCCGAGGCTCGCCTCGCCAGGATTGGCGATATGGTAGGTAATCGCGAGCATGCCGTCGGCGATCCGGAAGGTGACGTTGAGCTTGAAGCGGAACGGGTAGGACGCGGCGGTCTCGGCATCATCCTCGAGGGAAAAGCGCACCCGCGCCTCGGACTGTTCCTCCAGGGTGAAGCGGCGATCCCGGGCAAAGCCATGCTGGGTCATCCGGTAATTGCGGCCACGATGATGCAGCTGATCTTCCGCAAGCTTGCCGACGATCGGAAACAGGATTGGGGCATGACGCGGCCATGCGGGACCCGCCTGCCAGAGGACCTCCTCCCGCGCAGGGCCGACGAGTGAGCAGAGCTCGGCGCCGCGATAGCGGATCCGGGCGGTCAGTCCCCCGCCGCTGATCGTGACAGTTTCATCCATGCGTGACCCTTGACCATTGATGTTCGCGACAAGCCCCGGTGTCGCGCCTACACTCGGATCCGAATTTCGTCGGAGATTAGCATAAACAACCAGAGGGAATGCATCCGTTGCAGCGACCCGTGATCGCAATCACCCAAGCCAGGATCGGCTCGACCCGGCTGCCCGGCAAGGTCCTGAAACCGATTTTTGGCAAACCACTGCTGTGGTGGCATCTGACACGGCTGCAGCGCTGCCGCCTGCTCGACGGCATCGTCGTCGCGACCACCGAGGAGCCGGGCGCCGCGGCGATCGCGGCGATCGCGGACGAGCTCGGCGTTGCCGTCTGGCGCGGGCCGGTCGATGACGTGCTGGCACGATATCAAGGCGCGGCGGCGGCGAACGCGGCGGCGACGATCGTCCGCGTGACCTCGGATTGTCCGGTGATCGATCCTGGACTGGTCGACCAACTCGTCGCCGCCTATCAGAGCGCAGCGCCGGCCGTCGATTATCTCAGCCTCGACGTCTCCCGCCTGCCGCGGGGCCTCGATGCAGAGATATTTTCCGCGGCCCTGCTCGGGATTGCCGCGCGCGAGGCATCGGAGCCGGCGGAGCGCGAACACGTCACCGCATTCATCTATCGACGCCCGGAGCGTTTCAGGATTAGCGCCTTGGCGCCCGAGGGCGCCGATCGGCCGGGGCTTCGCCTGTGCGTCGACACCGCCGAGGACTTGGACCTCGTGACGCGGGTGATCGAGGCGCTGGCCCCGCACCGCCCGGAATTTGATTGGGCGGATATCGCCAGCCTGCTCGATGCCAACCCGGAATGGCCGCGCCTCAACGCGGGTATCGTCCAGAAAGCGCCGTAGCTTGCGGCTGCGGCATTATTGGCGATGGCCGCGGCCGCGCGGCCGGATTGCGGCGCGCGCCAAATTGGCCCGTCGCTCGGCCAGTGCAAGGCGGACGCCGTAGCCGAAGACAAGGGAGAGCCCGAGGATCAGCGACGACATTCCGCAGATCAGCCAGAAGTCATAGGTCATCTGCTCGTGACCGGTGATGAAAACGGTCGAGGGGCCGCTTCGCGAACCGATGATCATGGCGATGGTCTGCCCGGTCTCGACAACCGGCGAGGTCGGCGCGCCGTTGATGAGGCGCATGCCGCACGCCAAGGCGTTCAACTCGCAGAGGATATAGAGCAAGAAGATCAGCCCGATCCACCCGCGTATCGACAAGCATGCGCCATTCATCATCGACACCTCCCCACATAGCGGGTTGCTTCGGGCTGCTGCCTAAATCACATGGGATTGCCGCGACGGGAATCCAGCCCCGCCAAGACGATTCATCCTGGCTTGACCTGATCTCGCGCACCGCGATGATCGGCTGGCGCTTTTTCAGGGAGTCCGGGATGCCTAAGTTCGCCGCGAATCTGTCGATGCTGTTCACCGAATTGCCGTTTCTGGACCGCATCGCCGCGGCGGCAGCGGCCGGGTTCGACGCGGTCGAGTGCCAGTTTCCCTATGAGTACCCGGCCGGAGACATTGCCCGCCGCCTCGAGGACAGCCGTATCGGGATGGTCCTCCACAATCTGCCGGCGGGAGATTGGGGAGCCGGAGACCGCGGCATCGCGGCGCTGCCGCAGCGGCGGACTGAGTTCCGTGACGGGGTGGGCAGGGCGATCGAGTACGCGCGGGCGCTGGGCTGTCCGCGCCTGAACTGCCTGGCCGGAATTGCCGTGCCGGCTCGCCATGCCCAGGCGCATGACGCGCTGATCGACAATCTGCGTTTCGCCGCCGGCGCGCTGGCGCAGGCCGGCCTCGAATTGCTGATCGAACCCGTCAATACGCGGGATGCCCCGGGGTTTTTTGTCAATCGCAGCCGGCAGGCGATCGCGGTCATCGACGCCGTCGGCGCCGCGAATCTTCGGCTGCAGTTCGATCTCTATCATGCCCAGGTCATGGAAGGTGATCTCGCCACGAGCCTGCAAACGCTGCTGCCGCGAATCGGCCATATTCAGGTCGCAGACAATCCCGGGCGGCACGAGCCCGGAACCGGCGAGATTAATTATGCGTTCCTGTTCAAGCATCTCGACACTCTGGGATATGACGGCTGGGTCGGTTGCGAGTACCGTCCGCTGACGACCACGCTGGCCGGGCTGGCGTGGCTCGCCGAGCATCGGGTGGCCCGGTAAGTCTGGACAGCCCGACGGAATTCTGGTCGCTTTGGCGCGCCGCGGGACTACGCGGATCATGAGGAGTTCGCAATGCTGATCATGCCGGAGCCGGACCAGCGGGTGCTGTCGCGCCGCGCCGAGATCGTGGCGGCGCTACGCGCGATCGTCCCTGGCGAAGGCGTGATCGAGGGTGAACTGGCGCGTCGGGTCTACGAGACCGACGCGTTGACCGCCTATCGCCAGCTGCCGATGGTGGTGGTGCTGCCGGAGACCACGGATCAGGTCGTGGCGATTCTGCGCTACTGCAACGAGGCCGGGGTGCGCGTGGTGCCGCGCGGGGCAGGGACCTCGCTGTCGGGTGGCGCGCTGCCGCTCGAAGATGGCGTGTTGCTGGTCATGAGCCGGTTCCGCCGCATCATCGAGATCGACATCGCCAATCGTTGCGCCGTGGTCCAGCCCGGCGTCACCAATCTCGGCATCACCGAGGCGGTGCAGGGCCGCGGCTTTTACTATGCACCCGATCCGTCCAGCCAGATCGCCTGCACCATCGGCGGCAATGTCGCGGAGAATTCCGGCGGCGTGCATTGCCTGAAATACGGGCTGACGACCAACAACGTGCTCGGCGTCGAGATCGTGACCATGGATGGCGAGGTCCTGCGGCTCG
>CAIUCF010000319.1 GCA_903897565.1 uncultured Rhodospirillales bacterium
ACGCTGACCAATCGCGGCAGTGCGTCGGAGCGGCGATCGGTCCACAGGTTCTTGGTGAAGCGTTCCGCAGCGAGTTCGATCACCCCATTGGCCGCCGACAGGATCGGTTGGGTCGAGCGGTAATTGCGGTCGAGGGTGATCACCCTCGCCGACGGGCTGAAACTTTGCGGGAAGTCCAGGATGTTGCGAACCGTCGCCGCGCGGAACGAATAGATCGACTGCGCGTCGTCACCCACCACCGTCAGGCCGCGACCACTCGGTTTCATCGCCAGAAGGATCGACGACTGCAGCCGGTTGGTGTCCTGGTATTCGTCGACCAGAATATGATCGAAACGGCCGCCGATCTCCTCACCCAATACCGGGTCGAGCACCGTCTGCGCCCAGTAGAACAGCAGGTCGTCGTAATCGAGCACGTTCTGCAGCTGCTTGGCATCGACATACGCCGCGAACAATTCGCGCAGCTGCGCTTCCCATCCCGAACACCAGGGGAAGGCAACCCGCAAGACCTCATCGAGCGGCAATTCGCTGTTGACGGCGCGCGAGTAGATCGCGAGGCAGGTGCTTTTCGTCGGAAACCGGGTCTCGGTCTTGGAAAACCCGAGCTCGTGCCGCAGCAAATTCATGAGATCGGCGGAATCCTCGCGATCGTGGATCGTAAAATCCGGCGAGAGCCCGAGCTGCTCGGCATAGTCACGCAGCAAGCGTGCGCCGATGCCGTGGAACGTCCCGGCCCAGCTCAAGGCCTCGCTCAGCACGGTGCCGTCCTTGCCGAGCGCCTGGGCGCATATCCGTTGCACGCGGCGGGCAAGCTCGGCTGCCGCCCGCCGCGAGAAGGTCATTAGCAGGATCCGCCGCGGATCGGTGCCGGTGGCGATGAGGTGGGCAACTCGGGACGCCAGCATCATGGTCTTGCCGGATCCCGCGCCGGCGATCACCAGCAGCGGTCCGTCCGCCCCCCGCTGTAAAATCCCGTGTTCGACCGCGCGGCGCTGCTCGGGATTGAGTTCATCTAGATAGGCGGCAGACGCAGTCACGAGACCCCCGAAGCGAACTGTGTACGAGACCTTCCCCCACGGCCCCGCGTCGCCTGGGAACGAATATGGAACACAGACTCCGGCGAGGCCAGCGAAAAATCTCGGCGCACGCCCCGCCCGGAGAATCGATTGCGCGCCAAGCGAGCTTGAGATAAATATAGAACGATCGTTCGATCTTTTAGAAGAGAGACATTCTTGGCAGCTCCGCCCGATGAAGCTCGGCAACCGAACGGCCATGTCGCGCGCAGCGCCGAGACCCGCGCGCGGTTGATCGAGGCTGCGATCGAGGTATTCGGCAATTACGGACTCGACGGCGCGAGCACGCGGGCCTTGACCGATCGCGCCCAGGTCAGTCTGGCCGCGATCTCCTATCATTTCGGCGGCAAGCGCGAATTGTTCCACGCGGCGGCTCTGTGCATCGCCGATTACGGCGTCACCCTGATGGACGAACTCGACGAGCAGTTGCGTGTCGACCCCGCGGCAGGTCCCGTCGCGCGGATCGAGCAGATCACCAGCCTGTTCTGCCGCGCGATCATCGGCGGCGCCGAACCGCAGGCCTGGGTCGATTTCTTCGTCCGCTGTGGCAAGGAAGCGCCGACCGAGTTCGACCTGATCTACAGCACCATCTTTGGCCGATTCGAAGCGATGCTGACGCACGCCATCGCCGGGCTGAACGGCGGCGATCCCGATGACGAGACCTTGCGGCTGCGCGTCACGACCATCATCGCACCGATCATGGCGTTCAGGACCAATCGCCAGGCGCTGCTCGACCGCTTCCGCTGGCAAAGTCTGACCCCCGCCCGGGTCGACCAGCTGCAAGCCGTAATTCTGGAGGCGGTCCGGAATAATTTCCTGGCCGCTCCGGCCGGAATTTCAACAGAGGGGATGGCAAGCCGCTCCCTCATAACCAAGGAGGGATGACGATGGAAGACGAAGCGACGCGGAAGATCGTGAAATGGCTGGCCTGGTGCGGGCCGGCGTGGGTGGTGACCTATCTCGTGACCTGGGGCTATATGGGCCACAACCTGCCCTGCCCGTCACAGGCCTGGACCGCCCAGGAATTCGTCGACAATTACTACATCAAGTACCGGACCCAGATCGAGTATGGCCAGGCGCTCGCCGCCTGCGTCGGCGCCCTCTACATGCCGTGGTCGGTCGTGCTGACCTACCAGATGTGGCAGCGCGAGAAGGTACCGCTCTTGAGCCTGCTGCAGCTTTCCGGCGGCATTCTCACCGCCTTCCTGATCGTCTGCACCGCCGCCATGTGGACCTGGTGCGCGCGCTGGGCCGGCACGCCGGGGATTGATCCCCAGCTGATCAAGACGGTGCATTTCTCGACCTGGTACGTCTTCGACATGACGTACAACGTCACCAATGTGCAGATTCTCGGCTGCGGTTTGTTCGCCATCCTCGACAAGAAGAAGCCGACGATCTTCCCGGCATGGCTCGGCTGGCTCGGCTTCGCCACCGCGCTCTCGTTCTTCGGCGAGACGGTCATGCCGTTCCATGACCACGGGCCGCTGGCGATCGATGGCTGGTGGAACTTCCATGTCGGCTTCCTGACCTGGTTCGTGTGGTTCAGCTCCTACAGCTTCTATGTAGTGAAGGAAGCCAACCGCACCCGGATCGTGCCGACGCAGGCGCTCGGACAGGCGGTTCGCGTCGCCGGCGCTCTGTAGCAGCAAACACGTGCGGGCGGCTCCCTTGGCGTGGTGCCGGGACGGCCGCCCGCAACGACCGGCGGCTGAGGAGCCGTGTCTCACGCGCTGTGGGTCATGGCTTCCTCTTCACGAAGGATCTCACCCTGGCGCGCCGCGATCGCGGCGTCGGTGAGCGGGGGCGTTACCTTTCGGGGCAAAGGCTGACGCCTTGATCCGGTGTTCCACGGAAAAATTAGAGGCCAGCCTGTGCGTGGCGCCGATCCCTGGTTTAACCCGACCGGGCGCGAACGAGCGTCGCGAAGGGCCTCCTTCGCCACCGATCTCAATGATTCGGCGTCACGCCCCAGCCGGCGCCGGGCACCGCCACACTGGCGCCGCTGGTGACGGCGAAACCGTTCATCTGCCATTCGTAGAGCTGGGTCGTACTGACGTTCTGGAACAGGATGTCGGCCTTGCCGTCGCCGTTGTAGTCACCCGTGCCGACTACCTTC
>CAIUCF010000320.1 GCA_903897565.1 uncultured Rhodospirillales bacterium
CCGGTTCGCGGCCACTCCCTTGGTTGAGGAACCTTTTCCCCATCTTATTGTTCCCGGATTCCTGCGTGGCGACGCGCTGCCGGCGATCGCCGAAGATTATCCGAAGATCGCCCAGGCAGGCAGCTTCCCGACCAGTGAAGTCGCGATCGGACCGGTGTTCGGCGGGTTGCTCGACGAGCTGCAGGGGCCGGCGTTCCGCGAGGCGATGGCCGCCAAATTCGCTATCGACCTTTCCGGCTACCCGACGATGGTCACCGTCCGCGGTCGAGCCCGCGCCAAGGACGGCCAGATCCACACCGACAGCAAGACCAAGTTGATCACGGTGCTGATCTACATGAACGGCCGCTGGGAGGCGCCCGGCGGCAGGCTGCGCTTGCTGCATACCCCCGACAGTCTCGACCACGTCATCACCGAGGTGCCGCCCGACGAAGGCACCCTGCTGGCGTTCCGGGTAACCCGGAACTCCTGGCACGGCCACGAACCCTTCGTCGGCGAGCGACGGGTCATTCAGTTGAACTGGGTAACCGGCGCCGATGTCGTCCAGCACGAGCAGCGCCGGCATCGCCTGACCGCGCGCCTGAAGAAGCTTTTGCCCTTCGGCTGACCCGGGCCAGCAGCGGTCAGTTGACGAACACCGCGCCACGCTCGTCGGCGATGCGCTGGATCGTCTTGGAGCCGCGGACGAGCAGGATAACCTGTACCATGTCGCCTCGCCGACGTGCCGCGGCGGCGGCGGCGCGGGTTCGCTGCCACAATGCCCGCAGCTCCGTGAGCTCGGCGGCGTAGAGCGCAGCCTCCAAGCCGTCGCGACGAGGATCGTCCTCTTCGAACCAAAGCGTTTCGGGGAGATCGGCCTTGTGATCCGGGTTCACGGCACCCCTGTGCAATAATTGACACGGTAAGCGAACATTTTTGGCACGCTCGGCAAATCTCCATGCCCGATGGCGGCGCTTTGCTCCATGATAAACTTCGCGAAGAATCGCTACGGGACCGGGGCGACAACCGGTCGGGGTGGAGTGTGTCACAAGGTTCGAGCTTTTCGTCTCTCCAGAAAATCTGCCTTCGGCAGGTCTGGGGAATTATTGCGGCGATCATGCTGTCGGGCCTTGCCGCGTGTTCCGGCGCGCCGCCAAAGCAAGCCGCCGTCGTCCAGCCACCGCCGCCCGCGGTCTTCAATCCCCAGGCGATGGCGACCGTCTTGGTCGCCGGGGATTCCGAACAACCCGTCTTCGACAATGCCATCAATTACATGCACGCCGCACTCGCGGGCGTCGGTTTGCCGGAATCGGCCATCCACCAACTCTCGGTGCGCTACGCCGCGGCCAACGAGCCGGCGACCCTCGACCGGATCCTCACGCGAATCGCGGCAACCACAGCATCGGCCAATGGCGGCTGCCTGGTCTACATGACGTCGCACGGCGTCTACGGCCAGGGGCTCTATGTCGAGCTGTCCGATTCCGTATTGACCCCTGCAGCGCTCGACGGCGCCCTGCGCAAAGGCTGCCGTGACGCGCCGACGGTGGCGATCGTCTCGAGTTGCTTTTCGGGGCAGTTCGCGGCGCCGCCGCTTGCACAGGCGAATCGGATCATCATGACGGCCTCGGCACCGGACCGTTCATCGTTCGGCTGTGGTGCCGACTACACTTATACCTATTTCGACGACTGCCTGATGGGCTCGCTCGACGGTGCCATGACGTGGCAGGAAATCTTCCGCAGAACCGCCGGCTGCGTGGCCAAGCGCGAGGCGCAGAGCGGTGCCCAGCCCTCCCAGCCCCGCGCCGCCTTCGGCGCCCAAGTCGCCGATCTGCCGAGCCCATGGCGGCGGCCCGACGCCACCGCTCCCGTCGGCCTCGTGTTCCAGCCCAGCGGCCGGTCATTCGATCCGGCGCGGGTGCCGCTGTCGCAGGCCGACCGCAAGTCGATGCAGGATGAGCTGGACTATTACGCCAAGGCGGCGCTGCCGAAGGCGCTTGCGATCGCACCGATCGGCTTCGCCACCGCGGTGGCCCCCGACGGCACCGGCAAACGAACCGCGGATGACGTTGCGCGAATCGCGCTGCAACGCTGCGAATGGCTGACGGGCGGCGGTTGCGTGCTGTACGCGCGCGACACCCAAACGACGGCGTTGCTGCCGTCGGGCCTGCCGCCCTTCCATCCGCAAATCCTCACTCGCGAGGGGACGCTCCGGGCCGATACCGTGCCGTTCATCCGCGACGACCAGCGCAATCAAATGGTCGATTATGTGGCGCTGAAAGGCCCGAAGGCCCTCGCGCTCAGCCCCAGCCACGATGAGATCAGCATCGGAACCGGCGAGACCCAGGCCGCGGCCAGCCAGGTGGCGCTTGCCCGCTGCCAATTCGTCATGGAGAACTGTATCCTGTACGCTGAGGATAATCGCATCGTCCTCGGCTGGTAGATGTTTGGAGATCGGCGCATCATGTTTCGCTTACCCGCTTTGACGGTCCTGGTCGGGACCGCCGCCATCCTGTGCGGCTGCTCGCACGCACCGCCGCAAGATATGCTCTCTAAACCTGAGACCCTGCTGAGCTACCCCGCGGGAGATCCCCAGGCCGAGGCAAATGCCGGCCAGGTCTGCAAGGAACTTGGCCGGAAGGCGGTACTTGTCGGCACCCGCGCCAATGATGACGGCACCAAGACGACGACGTACAAGTGCGAGTGAGCGCGATACGATGATGACAGCGCCGGCCCTCGTCGCCGACTCCACGACGCAAGCGACCCCGCTGGTCCTGCTCACCACTGATACGCTGCCAGGTTGGCTCGAGCAGCAAAGCGAAGCGATCCGGAATTGGGTCGCGGGCCACTGTTTCACCGCCGCTGCGGGAACGAGTCTGGCGATCCCCGGACCGGACGGCGCCCGGCTCTGCATTCTCCACGGCTTCTCGCCGGCGGAGTCGCTCTGGGCGATCGCGGCCCTGCCCGATACCCTGCCCGCGGGCACCTACCGTCTCGAGACGACGGGCCCGGTAACGCTCTCGGCCGAGGATGCGACCCGACTCGCGCTCGGCTGGAGCCTCGGCAGCTATGGATTCGTCCGCTACAAGGAACGCAAGACCACGCCGGCCAGCCTGATCTGGCCTGACCTCGCCGACCATGGTGAGGTTGCCCGACTTGCCGAGGCAATCTGCCTCGCCCGCGATCTCATCAATACGCCGGCCGAGGATCTCGGCCCGGCGGAACTCGCAAGGGCCGCGACGGATGTCGCAGCGCGCCATGGCGCGACCGTCGAGGTCATCGCCGGCGACGACCTGCTGGCCCGCAACTACCCACTCATCCACGCCGTCGGTCGAGCCAGCGTCCGACCGCCCCAACTGATCGATATCCGTTGGGGCAATCCTAACGCCCGCAAGGTCACGCTCGTCGGCAAGGGCGTCTGCTTCGACTCCGGCGGGCTCGACATCAAGCCTTCCACCGGCATGCGCCTGATGAAGAAGGACATGGGCGGGGCCGCGACCGTTCTCGGCCTGGCGGCTGCGCTGATGGATCTCGGTCTCGATATCCGCTTGCGGGTGCTCATCCCGGCGGTCGAGAACGCGATCTCGGGCCTCGCCTTCCGTCCCGGCGATATTTTCAAGAGCCGCAAGGGGCTGACGGTCGAGATCGGCAACACTGACGCCGAGGGCCGGCTGATCCTCGCCGATGCGCTGACGGAAGCCGCAAGCGAGAAGCCCGAACTCCTGCTCGACTTCGCGACTCTGACCGGTGCCGCGCGGGTCGCGCTCGGGCCGGATCTGCCCGCCCTGTTCACCCCGGACGATTCGCTGGCCGAGGATCTGCTGCGCGCCGGCGCGTCCTGCGCCGACCCGCTGTGGCGCCTGCCACTGTGGAAGCCCTATTTCAAACAGATCCAGAGCAAGTCCGCCGATCTCAACAATGCCGGCGGCGACGGCGGCATGGCGGGTGCGATCACGGCGGCACTGTTTCTCGAGGCCTTCGTCGAGCCGGGCATGGCCTGGGCTCATATCGACACTTATGCCTGGAATGGCTCCGCCCGGCCGGGCCGCCCCGAAGGCGGCGAGGCGCTCACCTTGCGGGCCGTCTATACCCTGATCCGGCAGCGTTTCGGCTGATCAGGGCTGGTTGATCAGCCTGACCATCTCGGCGTGGAGCGCCGGATCTCCCGCGGCGATGATGCGGCCGTCGCCGCCGAGTCCGGCTGGATTGCCCTGCCAATCGGTCACGAGGCCTCCGGCGCCGGCGATGATCGGGATCTGCGCGCAGTAATCGTAAGGCTTGAGGTCGGCCTCGACGATGACATCGCAAAAACCAGAAGCAAGGAGCCCGTACGCGTAGCAATCGGCGCCATAGCGCCGGAGCTTGACGGCACCGGACACGCGCTCCCACGTCGCCTTGTCAGGACCCTTGAACATTTCCGGGCCCGTCGCGAACAGGGTCGCCCCTGCCACGGAACCGCAGGCCCGCGTCCGGATCGGTGCGCCATTGAGGGTCGACGGCGCGCCGGCAACCCCAAGCCAGCGCTCGCGCGAGATCGGCTGATCGATGATCCCGACTACCGAGGTTCCCTGATGAAGCAAGGCAATCAGGGTTCCGAAAAGCGGAACCCCGCAAATGAACGACTTGGTGCCGTCGATCGGATCGAGAACCCACACGAACTCGGCATCGGCACGCTCGGCGCCGTATTCCTCGCCGACGATGCCGTGATGGGGGAATTTCTCCCCGATCAACTTGCGCATCGCCGCTTCGGATTCGCGGTCCGCGATCGTGACCGGACTTTCGTCGGCCTTGTCCTCGATCGCGTAGCTGCGTCGGAAATAACCCTGGATGACGCCGCGCGCCGCATCCGCGAGTGCGGCGGCGAGCGCCGCGGCTGCGGCGATCTCGCGGGTCGCGGCGGGATCGCGGGGCGAAGCCAAGGCGACTACTTCGCGCTGCCGTCCGCCGGCTCGGAGGGCTTCGCGCCTTCCTTGACGAGATCGACCGGGGCATCGCTGTTCTGGTTCAGGAACGCGAGGACATTGGCCCGGTCCTGCGGATCAGGCAGGCCGCCGAAGCCCATCTTGGTCCCGGAGATGTAAGCCTTCGGCTTGAAGATGAAGCGGGCGATATTCTGGACGGTCCAGGTGCCGCCGAGATGGGCGACCGCGTCGGAATAGGCAAAACCTTCCATATGGGCGCGCTTGTTGTTGATGATGCCCCAGAGGTTCGGACCGACCTTGGCCGGGGTGCCCTTGGCGAAGTTATGGCAGACCATGCACTTTGCCGCGATCTTCTGGCCAGCGGCGGCATCGGCCTTGGTCAGCTGGTCGGCGGTCAGGTCTGCGGGGGCAGCGGCAGCGGCCGGAGCGGCGGCCGCCTTGCCGCCAGCCGCGGGAGCGGCCGATGCCGGAGCAGCGGCGACCGGCACGCTGGACAGCGGATAGGCGGCGTCGCCGACCGCGGCCGGCTTGACCAATACGGTCGAGAGCCCGAGCGTGACGAACACGAGGCCCACCGCAATGACGAGAGAAGCCGAGGCCTTAATAGTGAGACCGGACACAGACATGACAGAGCCCTTGACGAGGCGGCAGGTCGGGTGGGACGCCGGCACGAGCCGACCCCTCGCCCGAGATCCGCGAGAGAAAAGCAACAGCCAGGGCTCCGCCCACAAACGAAACGATCCCCCGGCAACCCGAGGGTTTCATCATGTCACAACGGAAATGTCGAGGGGTCTCGGTTAAAAATAGGACCATCCGCCGCATGCTCACGGCCACATTCCGGCGCGACACCGTTGACGCGGCACCGGCTTCGCCGGATCTCTACCCATCCCATTGCCCAGCAAGCCCGAAGGTCATCAGAAATGCCACCGTCGAACTCGCCAAGGGAGGGCGGCCGTTGCGCCGTCTTCATCCCGGCGCGCCTCGCCTCCACCCGGCTCCCCGACAAACCCCTGGCGTTGATTCACGGACTCCCGATGATCATCCATGTCTGGCAGCGCGCCGTCGCCGCCGGGATCGGCCCGGTGATCGTCGCCGCCGCGGACCAAGCGATCGCGGATGCCGTCATCGCGGCCGGCGGCACCTGTGTGTTGACCGATCCGGACCTGCCATCGGGCTCGGATCGCGTCCATGCCGCGCTCGAGGCGATTGATCCCGGAGGCGAGATAACCACGATCGTCAACGTCCAGGGTGACCTGCCGACGATCGATCCCACCCTGATCAGCCGCGTGCTCGACCCGCTGCTCGACCCAGCGGTCGATATCGCCACCCTGGTCTGCCCGATTACCGAGCCGGACGAACGAACCCGGCCAAGCGTCGTCAAGGCGGCCGTGGCCTGGCAGCCCGGCAACATCATCGGCCGGGCGCTGTATTTCAGCCGCGCCACGATCCCCTGGGGCGAGGGCGAGTTGCTCCATCATATCGGCCTGTATGCTTATCGTCGCGCCGCGCTCGCCCGATTCGTCGGACTTCCCGCTGCCGCACTTGAACAACGCGAGAGTCTGGAGCAACTTCGCGCGCTTGAAGCAGGGATGCGGATCGATGTCGCCCGGGTGACGACGATCCCGCTCGGCGTCGATACGCCGGATGATCTGGAGCGGGCTCGGATCATGTTGGCTGGCACGAGAACGGGGAATAGACAGAATGATTGACGCGCAGACGCCCGGCCCGATCGCTTTCCAGGGCCTCCACGGCGCCTATTCCGACCTGGCCTGCCGCGCGGTATTCCCGGGCCGCGACACCCTGCCCTGCCGCAGCTTCGAGGACGCGCTCGCCGCCGTGCGCGGGGGCGAGGCCGCCTATGCCGTGATCCCGATCGACAATTCGCTCGCCGGTCGGGTCGCGGATGTCCACCACCTATTGCCGAAGCTTGGCCTCCACATTATCGGCGAGCATTTCGAGCCGGTGCATCATCACCTGCTCGCCCTGCCCGGCGTCGCCTTGTCCGAACTCAAGACCGTGCACAGCCATGTCCACGCCCTCTCGCAATGCCGCGAGTCGATTCGAGCGCTCGGCCTGACGCCGATCGTCGCCTTCGACACCGCCGGCGCCGCGCAGGAACTCGCCGTTTCCGGCGACCGCAGCGTCGCCGCGATCGCGTCGGCGCTCGCCGGCGAGGTCTACGGGCTGGTCTCGCTCAAAGCCGGGATGGAGGATGCAGCCCACAACACTACGCGCTTCATCATCCTGGCGCGCGAGGCGCTCATCTCGCGGGTCGATGCCGGCCCGGCGGTCACCAGCCTGATTTTCCGGGTCCGCAATGTTCCGGCCGCGCTCTACAAGGCGCTCGGCGGGTTTGCGACCAATGGGATCAACATGACCAAGCTGGAGAGCTACATGGCCGGCGGCATGTTCTCCGCGACCGAGTTCTATCTCGATGTCGAGGCCCATGAGGGCGAGCGACGCCTGCAGCTCGCGCTGGAGGAATTGGCCTTCTTCAGCGAATCGATCTCGATTCTCGGCACCTACGCCGCCCATCCCTATCGGTTCAAGACCGCGACGCCATAGCACCGCGACGTTTACGCCGCGGTAGTGAAATAAGATCGTCACATTCTCCGACTAGGTTTCCCGGAACCTGGTCGGAGGATTGCCCCGATGAACAAGACCTATAATGTGTTGTTTCTGTGCGCGGCCAACTCCGCGCGTTCGATCTTCGCCGAGGCTCTGCTGAATCGCGAGGGCGCGGGCCGCTTCGTCGCCTATTCCGCGGGCTCGCGACCGCGCGGCATCATCGATCCCCACGCTCTTACTCTGCTCAAGACCCTCGGCTTCGATACCGCGACGCTACGCTCGAAGAGCTGGGAAGAATTCGCGCGGCCCGGCGCGCCGGAGATGGATTTCGTCTTCACGGTCTGCGACGAGACCGCGGGCGAGGCTTGCCCCGTGTGGCCCGGCGCGCCGGTCAGCGTGCGCTGGGCGATCCCCGATCCGGTGCAGGCCCAAGGCGACGAGATCAGCCGCGCCTTCGCCTTTCGCGAGAGCTTTCGCGCGCTCGAGACCCGGATCAAGATCTTTATCGCCCTGTCGGACGAGCAGCTCGCATCGATCACGATCAAGCACGCCCTCCACGACATCCACGCGGCGCAGCCTCAGACAAGCTGACGCTGCGCTGTCGTTCCGGGAGCTACTCCGACTCCAGCCAGTCGGTGATCAGACGCCAGGCAATCGAATCGCGCGGCGGAATGCAGAATTTGTCGTCGCCGGGATGAGATTTCAGGAAATCGCGCGAATACCAGTCGGCCGATTCCAGCTCGGCGGTATCCACCTTGATTTCGGTCGAGGTCGCCTTCGCGCGGAAGCCGAGCATGACGGAGGCTGGGAACGGCCAAGGCTGCGATGACTGATAGATCACCTCGCCGACCTCGATTCCGCTCTCTTCCTTGACCTCGCGGGCGACGGCATGTTCAAGGCTTTCGCCGGGCTCGACGAAACCGGCAAGCGTCGAATGCATGCCCGGCGGCCACACCTTCTGGCGTCCCAGCAGACAGCGGTCGCCATCGGTCACGAGCATGATCACGGCGGGATCGGTGCGGGGGAAATGCTGAGCGCCGCAGGCCGGATTGGTGCAGAGCCTGACATGGCCGCCATCGGTCGATTTGGCCGGGGCGCCGCAGACGCCGCAGAAGCGATGTCGGCTGTGCCAGTTCGCCATCCCGCGCGCATAGGCGAGCAATCCCGCATCGGCGGCCGCGAGCCGCGAGCCGATCGCCCGTAACGGCTCGAGCGACAGGTCGTCGGCGATATCCGCTGGCACCGCGATGCCGCTGAGCGGCTCGGCGAGTCCCGAGAGGTCGACAGAGAAGGTCGCGGCACCCGCGGCGTCGAGCCCGAGGAACACCGTATCGGCGAAGGGATCGCCGAGAGCCGCGAACGCCTCGGCGCTCAGCAGCGCTGGACGATTGCCCTGCGGCCCGCGGACGAGAAGTTGCTGGTCGCGCCAGATCACGAGAAAGCGCGTGGCCTCTTCGCCCAGACGGCCATAGAGCCAGTCATGATCCTTGCGCCGATCATGGGCGCGATCCAGGTAACTCGACGCGTAAAAATTCTGCTGGCGCATTCTCTTCCCGATCCTTGTTGAGCGGTTCCCGGCGCGGAGAATACGACCCTTCGGCGCGGCGATACAGACAAGAGTGATCCTCTGACCTCTGATCAGGTCGTTAGTCGCTCGCCTCGATCCGCGCCATATCGGCGTCACTGAGCCCGAAATGATGACCAACCTCGTGAATCAGGACGTGCCGGATCAGATCGGCCAGATCTTCGCCCGTTTCGCACCAGTAATCGAGTAACGGCCGACGATAGAGATAGATCGTGTCGATCGACGGCGGCCCGCCGGCGTCGCGATTCTTGAGCGTAACCCCGCGATAGAGCCCGAGCAGGTCGAACGGGCTCTCTAGGCCCATCTCGGCGCAGGTCTCGTCGTCCGGGAAATCCATGACCACAATCGGCACGGCCGCGATATACCTGCGCAATTCGGACGGAATTGTCGCAAGCGCCGCCATGCCGAGCACTTCTATCATCTTGTCATCGGGCGCAAAAATCGGCTTCTGTTCCATGGCTTGGTGTCCCCTCGCAATTCGGGCGGTCCGAAACCCTGCCGATGGAGAAGGTTGTTTTAATTCCATTCAGCACAATTGTTAGTTATGAAATCCGAATAAGCGCATTATAATGTTTACCAGGGCGGACTTCCGAGCCTTTTGCTCTCCGGGTCGCTCAAAAATAGTTGCTTCGGACACGCCCATGTCGGTCAGGCCCAACGGCATCCCTCATCACCATGAGTCGCGGACGATCCTGCTCTACTGGATCGCCGTGGGGGTGCTGGTGGCCGTCGTGCTGGGTATCGGGGCGTCCCTCGTATCGCGCGAAGTCGAGCGGCGGCGCTGGATCGAGCACTCCTACGAGGTAATATTCGAACTGAACACGGTCCTCAGCGACGTGATCGAGGCCGAGTCCGGGCAACGTGGCCTCGTGAGCACCGGAGTCGAAGCCTACCGACAGCGCTATCACGGCGCCTGCGCCAAGCTGGCGACCGACCTCGACACCGTCTCGACCCTCATTCGGGACAACACCGAACAGTCAAACAGGATCAAGGACCTTCGCGGTCTGATCTTGCTCAAGATCGCCGACATGAATCAGATCATCGCGCTCGGGGATGGCGGGGATTGGAACAAGCTGCGGGCCTTCGTGCGCCCCGGCACCGGCCTAACCTTGATGGACAAGATTCGCAACACGCTGAATCAGCTCAACGGCGAGGAACTCCGGCTGCTGCGGCAGCGAACCGATGCCGCGCTCGGCCTCAATCGCTGGATCCTGCCGGCAGGAGGGGGCGGAGTGGTCCTCGCGGGGTTCATCCTGCTCCTCGGAATGAGCCTCAATCACAAGGAGAAGGCCAGGCGCGCGGCCGCGGAAGAGGCGTTGCGACGCAGCGAGGCCCGGTTTCGCGTTCTGGTCAATCGGGTTTACGATTACGCGATCTTCATGCTCGCCCCGGATGGGACGATCCTATCCTGGAATACCGGCGCCGAACGGATCAACGGCTACAGCGCCGAGGAAGCAGTCGGCAAGCATTTCTCGATTTTGTATTCGGCCGAGGATCTGGCCTTGGGCAGACCGGAACTCGAGCTGGGAAACGCGCTCAAGACCGGCCATTGCGAGGAAGAGGGCTGGCGAATCCGCAAAGACGGCTCCCGATTCTGGGCCAATGCCAGCGTCACGGCGATGCGTGACGATGAAGGAATGCTGCTGGGTTTCGCCAAGATCTCTCGCGATCTCACTGACCGCAAACGTATCGAGGACGCCCTCCAACACGCCAAAGAGCTGGCCGAAGCATCGACGAGGGCGAAGTCGACCTTCCTCGCGACGATGAGCCACGAGTTGCGGACCCCGATGACCGGGGTTCTCGGCATGATCGAGCTACTGCAGACCAATCCGCCGCCGGCGGAGACCCAGCTGTTTCTCGATACGCTGCGCAGTTCGGCGGTGTCGTTGATGACAGTCCTGGGCGACATCCTCGACCTGTCGAAGATCGAAGCCGATCGGATCATCCTGGAGACCGTCGATTTCAACGTCTTCGATCTGGTCTCGACGATTCTGACGTTATTCATGCCGCAGGCGTCCTCGAAGGGCCTGACGCTCAAATTCAGCGCCACCTTCACACGGGAGTACAGTTACGTGCGCGGTGACCCAAACCGCCTGCGCCAGGTACTTTCGAATCTCATCAACAATGCGATCAAATTCACCCAGAACGGCTCGGTCGAACTGATTGCCGAGGCGCCGAGTGCCGAGGATTCGCTGTTCTGGCGCTTCGAAATCCGCGACACCGGGATCGGCATGACGCATGAAGAGCGCGAGCGGGTCTTCGACAGCTTCAGCCAAGCAGATGTTTCGACGGCCCGCCGCTTCGGCGGCACCGGCCTCGGCCTCACGATCAGCAAGCGGATCGTCGAGATCATGGGTGGTGAGATCGGGGCCACCAGTACGGTCGGCATCGGCTCGAGCTTCTGGGCCCGGGTACCCCTGCAGTCCGGGACCCCGGAGGCCGTTTTTGCCACGGAAACGCGCGAGCCGCTGGATTTGGCGCCGATGGCCAAATCCTTGCGAATCCTCGTTGCCGAAGACAATCCGGTAAATCAGCTGCTCTGCAGCTACATGCTCCAGCAGATGGGGCACGAGGTGACCAGCGTCGGCAACGGCCGAGAGGCTGTCGATGCCGTGATGGCCACGCCACTCGATGTCGTTCTCATGGATATGCAGATGCCGGAGATGGACGGACCCGAGGCGACCCGGCTAATCCGCTTGCTGCCGGAGCCACAGTCGAGGATTCCGATCATCGGCCTCACCGCGGACGTCACGCTCGATAATCGCGAACGCTATCACGCGTCGGGGCTGGACGGCTTCATCACCAAGCCGATCGATCCCCGGCGCCTGCGAGCGGAACTGGAGCTTCTCGTTCAGGACTGATGAGATCGTCAGTCGCGATCCCAGCCGCGATGGCGATCGCCATCATGATCCCAATGTCCGCGGTAGCCGTCGTCATAGCCATAATAGGCCGGCCCGTGGCCATAATAGCCGGCGGGATAGACGACACAGCCGGAGAGGACGAGCCCGCACAAGGCCAGGGCGCCCAGCGTCGCCAGCGGCTTCAACCTCACGATGGGCTTGCGCTTCCGGGTTTCCGCATCAAACACGGTCATGACCGATACTCCCTGATCGCGACAATGACGTCGCTACAGGACAACGCGCTCATGATCGCCTCCTTCCACGCGCTCCGCTCGCGCCAGTCATGCGCCTGGATGATGGAACAAAATGACCGCTGGCGACGGGCGTCGATCAGTTCAGACGATAACTGGCGACATCCTCGTAGAACGAGCCCGCCTTGGTCAGGTAGCTGCGGACGAGGTGGAAGCGATCGACCGCGAACGGCTCCAGTCGGAACAGATTGTTCGCGGCCATGAATTGCAGGATTTCCGTCGGATTCGGCTTCGCACAATAGGCTAGGGTCACGTGCGGCGTGAACCGGCGGTGATCGGGCGGCAGACCGACCCGTGCCATCGCCACGCCAAGCTTCTCGAACAGGTGCTGAAGTCCGGGCTCCCGGTCGAGCGTCGCGATCACCGCACGTGGTTTCTCGGCCGGACCGAAATAATCGACACCGGCGACACTCAGCGAGAACTGAGGCGCCCGCAGCAACGCAACCTCGGCATCGAGATCGGCGGCGACGACCTCATCGATCTCGCCGATGAAGCGGATCGTCACATGGAAATTACCGGGATCGACCCAGCGCACGCCATGGAGACCAGAACAGATCGTCGACAAGGCGAGCGCCCGCTCCGGGGGCAAGGGGATGCCGAGAAACAGTCGCAGCATCGCTCGAGGTCACGGCGCGGGGTTGGGGATACGCTGATGGATGGCATTGATCTCCTTGATGATCTCCGGCGACAGCGTCAGGTCGAAGGCGTCGATATCCGCCTTCAACTGCGCCAATGAAGTAGCCCCGATAATCGTCGCCGTGACGAAGGGCTGCGCGGCAATGAAGGCGAGCGCCATCTGCGCCGGATCGAGGCCATGCTTGCGGGCAAGCTCGACGTAGGCGTCGGCCGCTGTCTGAACCAAGTCGCCGGCGTAGCGGCTGAACCGGGTGAAGACCGTAATCCGAGCGCCGGCCGGCCGGGCACCGCGGTAATACTTGCCCGTCAGGAATCCCATGGCCAAGGGGGAATAGGCCAGCAGCCCCAGCCCGTCGAGATGGGCGAATTCCGCCAACCCGATCTCGAACACCCGATTCAGGAGGTTATAGGCATTCTGGATCGAGGCCGGCTTGGTCGTGCCTCGATGGGCAGCAAGGCCGAGGAATTGTGCTGCGCCCCAGGGCGTTTCATTGCTTAGCCCGTAAGACAGGATCTTGCCTTCGCGGATCAGCTCGGCCAAGGCGTCGACCGTCTCCGCGATCGGGGTCGACTGCTCGTCGGTCGGGGTGTCGAACCCGAGCCTGCCGAAGGTGTTGGTCTGTCGATCCGGCCAATGGAGCTGGTACAGATCGATGCGATCGGTCCGCAACCGCTTCAGGCTGCCCTCGACGGCGGCGCGGAGATTGGCGCGATCGAAGCGGCTCTTGCCGTTGCGGAGATAGTCCATGCCGCCGCGGCTCGGCCCGGCGATCTTGGTTGCCAGCACGACCTGGTCACGGGTGCCGGCGGCCGCGAACCACGAGCCGATGTAGCTTTCCGTCAGGGTATAGGTCTTGGCCGTCGGCGGCACTGGGTACATCTCGGCCGTATCGATGAAATTCACACCGCGGTCGAGCGCGTAGGACAGCTGCTGGTGCGCTTCAGCCTCGGTGTTCTGCTCTCCCCAAGTCATTGTGCCGAGACAGCACGCGCTGACCTTGAAGCCGGTATCCGCAAGTTGACGATAGTGCATAGCGCGCTCGTTTCCGTGGAGAGGAAGACCGGATTTTCGTATCACATGCCGCACGGCGGCAACTATCGCGTTTTCGCCAGGCCGAGCAGCGCCCGCGACAGCGAGCGCTGTTTCACCGGCGCGGCCCATCGGGCAAGATGCAGCTCCGGGAGTTGTTCAGGATTTTCATTCATGGCGAAGGGCGGTAGGAGGCGATGACGGATACTGTCCCCCTGACGATCGCCTTCCGCGTCGACGGCAATCACGCCATGGGGCTCGGCCATCTGATGCGCTGCCGGGCGCTCGCCGAAGCCCTGATCGCGGCGGGTCATCGCTGCAGCTTTCTCGTGGCTGCGCCAGACCCCGAGGTAACCGCTCCACTCAAGGCGGCTGGCATCGCGATTCTGGCGATCGATCCGGCCCGGGACCGCGACGCCGCGGAAACCCTGACCCAATGCCGTGCGCTCGGCGCCGCGGCTCTGGTGATCGATGGCTACCATTTCGAGGACGGCTGGCGCCGCGCCGCGCGCGCCGTCGCGACGCCGATCGTGGCCTTTGCCGATGGCCCGCTACGTCCAGGCCATGCCGACCTGCTGATCGATGCCGCCAGCCCCGAGTCCAGCGATCCGTCTGAACTGTTCGGTCCCGACTACGTGCTCCTGCGGCGCGAACTCGTCGAGGCTGCCCGTTTGCCGCTGTTACCGATTGAGCAGCGTCCGACGATCCTGATTACCTTTGGCGGCTCCGATCCGCTGGCGCTGACCCATCGGGTCACGATAAGCCTGTTCGGCCTCCTGCCGGACACCCAGCTCGCCGTCGTGATCGGGCCAGCGACCGAAGGCGGCGACGCCGTAGCCCGCAGCCTTCGCGCGCTCGGCCGGCGCGTTACGGTACATCGTGCACCGCCTGCGATGGGAGAGCTGATGCGCCATGCCGGGCTCGCCGTCTCGGCGGCCGGCGGGACAGTCGGGGAATTGGCAGCCCTCGGCGTTCCGGCGGTGTTGGCCGTCGTCGCCGATAACCAGCTTGCTGGTGCGCAGGCTTGCGTGGCGGCCGGCTGGTGCTCGGGCGTTGACGCACGCACCGATCCGGCCGCCTCGAACCGGCTCGCCCTCGCTGCGGTTCATCTTTGGCTTCATCCAGAAAAGCGCGCGCTCTGGGCGGCGCGAGCTCGGTCGGCCGTCGATCCAGGCGGCGCGGATCGGGTCGCCGCGGCGCTACTCGCGGCGATCGCCCGCCGCAAAGCAGGAAATTAACCGAATAAAAACCGTGGCCGTCGGTAGAATGCGGTCCCGAGACGACAGAACTGCTCGGGCAGCGGCAATACCGGCCCAGCCGGTCGAGGAGGCAAGGTGGCGACTATCCAGATCCAGGGCGTTCGTGTCGCCGGCATCGCTGCCGCGGTGCCCGAAGGCACCCGCGGTGTCGCGGATGAAGCCGCAATCTTCGGTGTCGACGAAATGGAGAAGACCGCCAAGGTGATCGGCGTCCGCTCCCGCCATATCGCGCCGCCGCAGCTCTGTACCTCCGACCTCTGTCACGCCGCCGCCGTTCGCCTGCTCGACGACCTCGGCTGGGCTCGTGACAGCGTCGACGGCCTCATCTTCGTCAGCCAGTCGCCCGATTACGAGCTGCCGGCCACCGCCTGCACCCTGCAGGCGCGGCTCGGCCTGCCCGACCGTTGCGCCGCCTTCGACGTCAATCTCGGCTGTTCCGGCTTCGTCTACGGGTTATGGCTCGGCAGCCAGATCGTCGGTGGCGGCGGCATCAGGCGCTTGCTGCTGCTCGCCGGCGACGTCAGCACGCGCCGCCTCGCTCCCCACGACAAATCGGTGAAGCCCTTGTTCGGAGACGCCGGCACGGCGACAGCGATCGAGTTCTCGCCCGGTGCTGCACCCATGGCATTCGAACTCGGCACCGACGGCGCCGGCTTCGCCAGCATCATCATCCCGGCGAGCGGCTTCCGTCAGCCGCGCACCGATGAAACCAAGGCTCTCTTCGCCGGCGCGGACGGCATCGAGCGCAGTGCCGAGAACATCTATATCAACGGTGCCGAGGTCTTTAATTTCACGATCAAGCGCATTCCGCCGCTGGTCGAAACCCTGATGGCGAGCGCCGGCAAGACCCGGGAGCAATACGATCACTTCGTCTTTCATCAGGCCAATGCCTTCATGCTGCAGCATTTGGCCAAGCGCCTCAAAATTCCGACAGAGAAGTTCGTCCTGGCGATGGAGACGGTCGGCAATACCAGCAGCGCCTCGATCCCGCTCGCCATCACCATGGCGCTGCGCGAATCCCTCGCCGAGCAACCCCGCGAGATGCTCCTCGCCGGTTTCGGAGTCGGCCTCAGCTGGGCTGCGGCATCGCTGACCCTCGACAGGCCGGTCGTTCCGGCGCTTGTTATCGTTCCCGACGATACTCCCGCGATGGCCGCAGGCTAGAGATGTTCAACCCCCTCGATTTCACCGGCCGACGCTTCCTGGTCACCGGCGCTTCCTCCGGCATCGGCGAGGCGACCGCGATCATGCTCGGTCGCCTCGGCGGCCAGGTCGTACTGGCGGGACGCGATCTCGATCGCCTGAACCAGGCGGTGGCCGCGGTCCCCGGGTCCGGCCACAGCGTTGCGTCGTTCGATCTCGGCGATACTGATGCCATTCCCGGCTGGGTCGCCAAACTTGCCGCTGACGGGCCGTTCCATGGCCTCGCCCATTGCGCCGGCCTGCAGACCCTGCGCCCGCTGAAAAGCGCCAGTGCCGCCTTCGTCGAGGAAATGCTGCGCGTCAATGTCGGCGCCGCGCTGGCGATCGGCCGCGCGATTCGCCAGCGCAATGTCGCTGCCAAGCCCGCCAGCCTGGTGCTGATCTCCTCCACGGCCGGCATGACCGGTCAGCCCGGCAACGTCGTCTACAATGCGACCAAGGGCGCGATCATTGCCGCGGTCAAGGGCATGGCCCTCGAACTGGTCCGCGACGACATCCGCGTCAATGCCGTGGCCCCTGCCCTGGTGCGGACACCGATGTCCGAGAAATCGATGAAGATCTGGTCGCCTGAGCAATTGCAGGCGGTCCTCGCGATCCACCCGATGGGCTTCGGCACCGCCGACGACGTCGCCAACGCGATTGTCTTTCTCCTGAGCGACATGGCGCGCTGGATCACCGGAACAACGGTCGTGGTCGATGGCGGATACACGGCCCAATAACGCCTCCACGCTGGCGGCCAACCGCCTGGGTCCGGGTGACTACACTGATCCCGCGATCCTTGCGGCCGAGCGCGCGCACATCTTTCGCAGACATTGGCATTTCGTCGGCCTCGATCGCGACCTCGCCGAGCCCGAGTCCTGGTTTCTGACCAAGGTCGCCGGAACCGAGATCATCATCCAGCGCGTTGCCGGGGATGGGTTGCGCGCGTTCGTCAATGTCTGCCCGCACCGCTACAATGCCCTCGTCAACGCCCCGAACGGCCGCGGCCGGCTGCGTTGCGGCTACCATCTCTGGTCGTTCGACGACAACGGCTTGGCTGCTCAGGTCCCCCTGCGCGCCGGCGTCGCGTTGGAGGCGTGTCAGACCGCCGCGCTGTCGCTGCGCCGTTGGTCGGTCGAGCGCTGTGGCGCGCTCATCTTCGTCGCCGAGCAGCCGGAGCGGCCGCTCGCAGCCTTCCTCGGACCGCTCGGCGCTGAGCTGGCGACGCTCTCGCGGGGACTCGGCACCGAGGTCCTGAGATTCTCCCAGGACATCGCCGCGAACTGGAAGGTGATCCTGCAGAACACGGTCGAGTTCGATCATGCCTTCGGCGTTCACCCGGAAACCTTCGCTGCGATGGTCGAGCGACCGCTCCATCTTGTCCCTCACGATGCGGTGGCGCCCCACATCGCCTATCACACGCGGATGAAACCGCGCGATGGGCTGAAGCCGATCGAGCGCCGGATCGAGGACATCTTCGCCCGCTCGGTGATCCCGCAAGCCGAGGGCTACACCCACGCGACATTGTTCCCTTCCGCGACGATCGGCACGACGGCAAACCGGATCTTCGCCCTCATTCGCTACCAACCACTGGCGCCGGACCGGACGCACGCCGAGTACCGGCTGTTCATCTCGCAGATCACCGGTCTGACGGCCGTCGAGCAGGCCATTCTCGATCGCGTGGTTCCGGTCGATGTCGCCTTCACCCAGCGCCTGCTCGAGGAAGATCGCCAGATCTGCGAGTCGGTGCAACGCGGTCTTAGCAATGCGCCCGCCGATCTTGCTGGCATCCTGATGCCGGGAGAGAGTCTGGTCGGGCGATTTCAGCAGTATTGGCTCGACGCCATGCGCGCAGGCGCATTAACTTAACCATGCGCTGCGACGCATTAACCTTGAATTCAGAGGCCGCAGGCCATTCTCCCCCTTCAGACAATTAAATTGTTGAGGACGTCATGACACCCACCGAATTCTACGCCGCGCTCGACGAAATGCTCGAGCTCGACCCCGGCACCATCACCGGAAACGAACGGCTCGAGGATGTCGAGGCGTGGGATTCGCTGGCCGTGATCAGCTTCATCGCACTCGTCGACGAGAAGTTCGACATCCTGGTCGAGACAGAGAAGCTCGCGGCCGCCGAATCGGTCGGCGATCTCTACGCACTGGCGACCCGCCAGAAGGCCGCCTGAACCGTCGCAGCGGCCACCCGTGAGCACCGTGAACCCGGCACGGGTCAAATATCGCCAGATTGAACTCGCCGGCCAGCGCGTCGGCCTCCTCACCGCAGGTCCGCCCGAGGCCGTGCCGATGCTGTTGCTGCATGGCTTCTCGGGCGACGCCCTGACCTGGCAGTTCAATGTCGGTGCACTCGCCCGCCATCACCGCGTCACCGCGATCGACCTTCCCGGCCATGGCCTGACCGAAGCGACCGAGCAGATCGGCTATTGGCGTGGCATGGTGGATTGGGTCGCGGAGATCGTGGCGGCCCTCGAACTCCCGCCAGCGCACCTCGCCGGGCATTCCCTCGGCGCCCGCATCCTGCTCGGCGGCCTGGAGGAGGAAAAGTTGGCCGGGCTCAGCCTCAGCCTGATCTCCTGCGCCGGCATCTCGCCGAGCTATGATTACGAATTCCTCGATCGGCTCTCGCGAATCGAGACGATGGCCGACGCCGTCGCCTGCGTCCTGCGCCTGCTCGGCGATGCCCCCGACCAGCCGGAACGTCTCGCCAAGGGCCTGTTCCAGAAACTGACGACCCCCGCCGCCAAGGCAGCCTTGCGTGCCTATCTCGCCAGCAATTTTGCCGAAGGCCGGCTTCTGCCGGCCGCGCCGGTGCGCTGGGACGCGCTCGCCTGCCCGTTGCAGATCATCTGGGGAGCCGATGACGGCATCGTACAACTTCCGCCACCCGATTGGCTCCCGGCCGGAATCGCCGTGCATCTGCTGGATCGCGTCGGACATCTTCCGCACATGACGGCTGCCGATCGCGTCAATGCGCTGTTGGTCGCCCATGCCGGAGCGACGTGATGAGCGCGACCAATCTGCGCAGCGGCGTCCTCAGCTACCCCGCGCTCGGCGAAGAGCACGCCGCATTGGTCCTCGGCTGGCGAACGCGCCCGGATATCACCCAATACCTGCTGACGGATATCGTCCCGGATCTCGACGCCCAGAAGCGCTGGCTGGCGGCTTGCGTCGAGAGACCGGATTTCCTCCATCGCCTGATCGCGGTCGACGACGTTCCGGTCGGCTATTGCTCGATCACGACCACGGATGCGAGCGCCGGGATAGGCGCGATCGGGGTCTATCTTGCCGAAAAGACGTCGCGCAGCGGCATCGCCAGCTTCAATTTCATCCATATCCTCAATCACGCGCTACTGACGCTCGGATTGTTCAAGATCGTCAACCACATCATGAGCGCCAATGAACGCGTGATCCGCAGCCAGGTCATGAACGGCTACCGTCCGGTCGGGATATTGCGCCAGCACGCTGTCAAACATGGCGAGCGCCACGATCTCCACGTCTTCGAGCAACTGCGCGAGGATTGGCTGAAGCATCGCGAGAAGTTCCGAGACTATCGCGATCTCGACGGCATCGAACGGCGCTAGACCATGGCCGACCTCACGGAAACGCCAGCGCTCGGGCATGAGGCTTACTGGAAGGCCGAGAGTTTCGCCGCGGAGATGGGTGCCGTGTTCGCGCGGTCATGGCTTTTCGCCGGCCTCACGACCGCGTTTCCACCGGGGACGCATCCGCTGGACCTCGCCGGCATGGCGCTCACGATCGATGCCACGCCTACCGGTTTCTCGGCACGCTTTGGCGAGGCCGTGTCGGATGTCGATCGATGCGGCCAGCTGCTGTTCGTGCGTCCGGTCTCCGGGGGCCCCGGCCTTGCAGAGTTCCTCGCACCTTACGCGACGCTCCTGGAGACGATTTCGCAGGCCCTCGTCGAGGTCGACCATGTCGCGCGCATGGTGGCGCCCGTGAACTGGAAGGCCCTGGTCGAGAACACGCTCGACGATTGCCACGCGGCCACGGTTCACACCAAGAGCCTGCAGCCGGCGATGGATCCGGCCTGGCTGGCGCGCTACCGGCCCGACCGCCACGGCGCCCACAGCATGATGGGCAATGATCTCGGCGCGGCGGACGCGACGTTCTGGTCGCGTCTCGCCGAACGGCTGCCGCTCGCCCGCCACCATCACGACGCCGTCTACAAGCACCTGTTCATCTTTCCGAATCTCTACGTCGCCACGTTTTTCGGGGCGATGGTGATCCTCCACCGGATCGATCCGATCACAGCGGAATCGGCGGCGCTCGAATTGCTCACCTGCCTGCCCGTCACCCGCGCCATGAGCAATCGCGAGCGGGCGCTGCACGCGGCGGTGCTGCGCGATCTCGTCGCCAAGGCTGAGATCGTGGTCGAAGAGGACATGGCGGTCTGCCGCCTCGCCCAGCGCGGCCACCATTTCGCCGTCCACCCCGGCATCCTGGGCACGCGGGAGTGCCGAGTCGGCGATTTTCAGCGGACCCTGGTCCAGGCCATCGCCGAAGCCGTGGGATAGCGCCGCGCTATTCGGGCGACGGCGCGATGAAATCGAACCGCGCCACCTCAATTCCCCGATTACCCGCGGGGAGCGTGATCTCGACGCTGCTCGCGCGATGATCGCCGTGAATGCAGAGATTGCGGAAGCGGATCTCCGCGACGCCCTCCAGCTCCGGCCCGTCACCGGTTCCGAGCAGCCGGTGTCCGAGAGCCGGCGTTACGGCGAGAGCCTCGATGCGGCTCCCCAAGGCTTCGATCAGTGGCTCCGTACCCGGATCCACCCTCACGAATACCAGGCGGCCGAGGATCTCGACCTCGACCCGACGCAGCGCCAACCGCTTTCGGGCCGTGGCATCGAGCCCGAAGAGCAGGTCATTGTCGGGAATACCGATTGGTATGCCATGGGCATTGTAGACCCAGCCGTGATAAGGGCAACGCAACGGACCGACGCCGCAGCCGGCCTCCCGCATCTGGGTACCGCGATGCGAGCACACGTTCCAGTATCCGCCCAGGGCGCCGCGAAAATTCTGCACCGTGATCGAGAGCTCCGGCAGGTCGACGGTCACATGCTGGCCGTCGACCGCGAGCCGGTCGCGAATGGTCAGGCAGAACCAACCGGTTCGCCATGATACTGCTGTCAACGGATCACCAATCCTCGCCATGATTTATCCGAAAATTAACTCTCGCGCGGGACACTCGACGTCGTTAGATCCTGACTTGCGATCTTGACCGCGTTTCTCGTCCCAAAGCCAGGTATCATCAAGACTGTGACGACAAGCAACAGCGCCGAAACCTCCGCCACGTTCCTCGCAGCGCGAATTCTGGCCGCGCTCAATGAGGGCGCGCTGGAACAAGCCATCGGCGATCTTCAGAAGCTGCAGCAGGACGGCAGTGCCCCGGCCCTGACTCTGCATCTGGTCGGGCTCGCGTCGTTGCGCGTCAATGAGGTCGGCAAGGCCGTCGCAGCGTTCGAGGAGGCCCATCGCCTCGATCCCCAGCTCAACGAACCCGTCGAGGTTCTCGCGATCCTCCACGCCAAGCTCGGCCGTCTAACGGACGGGCTGTACTACGGCAAGCTCTCGATCGCGGCGCAGAATCGCTTCCCCGTCGCCGGCATGATCCCGGATTGGCTCGGCAAGTTCGAGGAATCCTTCTTCAACATGCAGGATCGCCCGCTGCTGGCCCAGGCCGAGCGGGCAATGGCGTCGGGCCATTATCTGGAAGCGATCCGGTGTTTCCGTCAGGCGGCCGAGATCGACGGCAATGCCGCGGAGACGTGGCGCGGCCTCGCGACAGCGCATCGCCTCGCCGGGCAACCCTTCGAGAGCGTCGTCGCCCTGCGCAAGATCGAGGCGATTGCCGCGCCGGAGGCCCGCGACTATGCCGCCCTCGGTGAGGCGCTGCAGATGCTGGGCCGCTGGGACGAAGCGATCGAGTGCCATGAGCACGCCGTAACGCTGGCGCCCCGGGATGAGCAATTCGGCTGGGCGGCACTGCGCTGCCGGCTGCGGCAACCGGCGACCGAGGAGGCGATCGCCGCGGCCACCCAAATCTGGGCCGCCGCCAATCGTCGAGAGCCGATCTTCGACGCGCCACCCTGGCCGGACGTCACTGCGCTGGAGCGCCGCCCGGTCCGCCTCGGTATCTATACCGGGAGTTGGCTCGACCCTGTTGCGCTCGCCCTGGTCGTGCCTCTGCTGCTTGCGCTGCCCCCGGACCGGATCGAGCTTTGTGTCTATTCCGACGGACCGGCAGACACCGAACTCGCCCGCCGGCTGCGCGGCCACGCCAAGCGATGGGAAAGCCTGACCGATCTCGACGACGAAACCGCCGCCTTCACCCTGGGCAACGAGGAACTCGATGTCCTGATCGACCTCGATGGCCCCTTGCGGCGGACATGGCGGCCGCTGCTGTTCCAGTACCGCCCGCATCCGATCGCGTTGAGCCTACTTGACCTGCCCGTGACGGCCATGGCTGCCGGCTATTCCCACGCCCTGACCGATGCTCCGATCGGCTTGGCGGACCGCCAGCAGGTCGGCATTCCCGGGATCGCGACCAATCTTCCAAGCGATCTTTCCCTCCTGATCCAGCCCGTACCTGATCGGGCCCTGACCGAGGGCGGTATCGTTTTCGGCACGCTCGTGCCCTATGGCCGGATTTCGATGACCGAGACGGTGCTCTGGGCCGATCTGCTGGCACAGGTGCCGGGCTCGACGCTCGCGCTTGAGCCCGATCGTCTCGGAGGCGAGCCGGGGCTCGCCGAAATTCTCGATCGCTTCAACCGCATCGGACTGGCCGACCGGGTCCGGGTCGAGCCGCGCGACCAGGTCGCGACCGCCTATCTCGAGCGCGTCGATCTCCTGCTCGACGCCCCCGGATCGCCGCACTACGAAGAGGCCGTGATGGCGATCGCCGCCGGTATGCCGGTCATCACGGTTCCCGGAACGACGCCGGCAACCCGGGCACTGGGCAATTGGCTCGGGTCGACGCTCGGCCTCGGTGAACTCATCGCCCATGATGGCGAAAGCTATGTCGCGCTGGCGCGCAACGCCGTCTCGAGCTCGGCAGGGCCTGCCCTGCGGCAACGGCTTCGCGATGCTGTGGACCGCGAGCGCAAGACCGGCGCGCCGACGCGTGCACGACTGTTCGATGCCGCCCTTCGCGAACTCCTTGCCCGGGTGAGGGCAGAATAACGGCGGTTAGTTCTCGACGAGCCGGAACAGGCGGGAATCGCTGAGCGCGTCGGCGCCCACTGTCTTACTCAGGCTGCCGTCATTGCTGCAGATCAGCCGGACATGGAGGAGGCCGTCGATGGCGACGAACATGTCACGCACCACCCAGGACGGGGACGGTCGGGAGAAATGCATGCTCAGCGGTGGCTGGTAGGTCTGGCCGAGCGCGATCTCTTGTTTCGCCATGGCGGTGTCGCTCCCGATCGGGTCGTCGAAATTAGCGCAGGCGCAGCAATTGTTCGGGGCAGTCGGCGGTCACCCGCCGACTGCCGGGAACAGGACCTATTCCGGCGGCAGGTTGCCGATGCCGGTGATGTCCTCGGCGTCGTCGCCGAGTTCGGAGATATCCTCGATGACGTCCTCGCCATCAGCATCCTCGTCAGCGTCGACGGCCTCTTCGTCATCGACCGCTTCGAGCTCCTCGACCTCGGCATTGGGCTCGCTCTCGACGATGCCGAGCGGTGTCGCCACACCGAAGACGCTCTTGGCGCGACCACCCTGCTTCTTGATGAAGGTATCGCCGCGCGACTTCAGTCCGGCCTCGGGGTCGAACGGCACATGGCATTTCGGGCAAACCCGCGGCTCGCGATTGAAATCATAATATCGCGCCTGACAGGCCTGACAGATGCGTTTGGTGCCGAGGTCGGGATGGGCCAATGAAACTTCCTCTATGAAAATCTGAACGAAAGCCGCCGGTCGGTTGCCTTGAACCCGACGGACCTCACGAATTTTTCGACCTAAAAGATCGCGTTCTTGCCGCCGGCGGTGCCTCCACCACGGGCGATAGGAGCCCGGCGCATTTCGCTGCGTGCCGGGCAAGAAGAGCACGCGCGCGCCGAACATCCGGTGCCGAGCCTCGTATGAGCAGCCACCCTAGCTGAAATTCGTAGCCGGCAGGCAACTAATTCGCCTGCGCCGGGCACGCTTGCGCCGGGCTCACGGCTATTCGGGGGTGAGCCTCAGGCGAACGGTGATGGGGCGATGATCCGAAGTTCCCCGGGCGAGGACATGGACGTCGGCGGCGTCGAGGCCCCGCACGAAACAGCGATCGAGCCGAACCGGGATCAGCCGGCCGGCGACATGGGTCCAGCGCCGCGGCCCGACATCGCGAAACCCGGGTAGCAGCGACGGCCCAACGAGATTACAGTCGCCGAGGATGGCGGCCGATCGCGGCAGCATCCCCGCGATCTGCCGTAATTGCCGGCGGTTGAGCATCTGGCCATGGGACAGATGGACGTTGGCGACGCCGAATTGCTTGAACTCAAGGATCTGGCAGACGCGGCGGACGATCAGCCCGCGTTGCAGGATGTGCGCTTCGGGCGGCACGGCGAAGGCTGTGGGGCTCCAGGCCGCCAGTCCGTGCAGGCGTCCCGGTAGCGGATCGCGTGCGTAGAAGCCGCCCACCTTGGCCGGCAGCCGATCGATCGCCGCGGTCGTCTCCTGCATCAGCAACAAGTCAGGGCGCTCGTCCAGGATGAGCTGCGCGACCTCGTCGACACCGGCGCCGACACTGTGCAGCAGATTCCAGCTGATGATTTTTACCACGGCAAGAACATGGCCTCAGAGATCACGACGCCGTGCCCGGAATCGCCAGGCACGTGCAAACAGGGTCGATGCGACCCAGAGCGCGATCGCCGCGACCGGATAGGCGATCCCGGCGGGGAAGATCACGCCGAATGCGGCGAGGCCGACGAGTACGAGTCCTGCAAGCGAGAGCAGCGGCATCTCCGTCGGCCCGACATTGCGATGCTGAGCCAGCGTCGCCGAGACCGCGCTGCCGACGCCGACGGCACCGGCGAGGAGTCGTCCGGCGCTACCGGTCCTCCGCCTCTGGTCGGCACCGTTCCATCGCGGTGCGGCGCTGACCGGACCGACCCGGTGCCCCGTCAACACGATTTCGGTCGCGTTCTCGAGATCCTGTTCGAACATGGCCTCCATCTCCGCGGCGAACGCCGGATCGTGAATGGCGATATCGAGCTCGCGATTGGAGATCCAACTCGCCAGGTTCGAGTTGCTGGAGCCGACGCGCGCCCAACGGCCGTCGGCAACCGCGGTCTTGGCGTGCATCATCGGCCCGTTCCATTCGAACACCCGAACGCCGGCTTCGAGCAGGCCGTGGTAGCCGGCGCGCGACAGCGAGCCGACCAGCGGCAGATTGGTGATCCCGGGGACGAGCAAGCGGACATCGACGCCCGCCCGGGCGGCCCCGGTCAGCGCCCGGGCATAGCCGGTCGTAGCCACGAAATAAGCGTCACTGAGCCAAAGCCTGCGCTGGGCGATTTCAGCGACGAGCTGGCCGAGGCGATACAGGCCCATGCTGTCCGGCCGGCCCGGAATCACCCAAAGATCAAGCGAGCCGGCAACGGCAGCGGGGTGTTCGACGGCCTCGGCGATGGGTGGACCGGCGACCGACCAGCTATCGGCGAAAGTGGCTTCAAGATGAGCGACCGCCGGACCACGAATCTCGAGCGCCGTGTCACGCCAGGGCGGGACGCCACGTGCGGGATCGCCGAGCCAGTCCTGCGCGATGCAGAGCCCCCCGGTGAAAGCGATCGACCCGTCCACGCATAGGAGCTTGCGATGGTCACGGCTAACCCAGCCCAGAGGATTTGCGAGACTCGGCGGATTGTAGCAGCGGACTTCGACACCGCTTGCGCGCAGCCGTGACCAGAAGGCCGCTGACGTCCAGCGGCGGCTCCCCATCCAATCATAGAGCACGCGACAGCGAACACCCCGGCGAGCGGCGGCTTCGAGCGCCGCGGTGAATTGCCGGCCGAGACCATCATCGGCCAGGATATAGTTTTCGAGATGGACGCTTCGACCGGCTCGCTCGATCGCCGCGAGCCAAAGCGGAAAATTCTCCGTGCCGTCGCGAAGCAGGCGCACGGCATTGCCCGAGACCTCGCTCGCCTCGGCGACCCGCGAGAAGGCGCTTCCCGCCAACGCGTCGAGGGCTGCCAGCCCCTGTCGCTCCGCGCGTTCGACTGGAACAGACCCGTTCAACCGATCAGGCATCCCATTCTCGCACCATGATTTTCCCTATCGACCGGCCCATGCGCCCTTCCGTCACCGCGCCATTTTGTCGCAGCCATTTCACGCATGCCACAGGCGCCTCGACTATTCGCTATCGGGTAACGATATCGGCGCTATCTTGGCATACCTCAACGATGAAAGCCCTGCATTCCGTTCGATGACCTGGGGAAAACAAAAATCACTGCTGGTCGTCCTCCTGGTGCTCGGTTTCGCCGCGCTCGGCCATGCCTTCGTGCCCCTGCCCCGACCGCCGGTGACTGTCTACGGCTCGCATATCATCGCAAACGTGGAGATGCCGAGCCTCGCGCTCGGCCACCCGATACCGGTCACCCTCTATATCCCCGATAAGGCGGCGATGGCTTCCGGCCCGCTACCCGTCATCATCCTCCTCCATGGAGTCAACAGCCAGGGCATGGATTGGGTAACGCGCGGCCAGATCCAGGCGACCCTCGACCATCTGATCGCCGGCCGCCGGATGCCGCCGGTGATCGTCGCGATGCCCTCGACCGGCACCAGCTGGTACGTCGATTCAGCGGATATCGGCGGCCCGGGAAACTACGAGACGGCGATCGGCAGTGAATTGCCGGCCTGGCTGTCCGCGCATTGGAACGCGCGTTCCGATCGCGACGGCAAGGCCATCGCCGGATATTCGATGGGTGCTTTCGGCGCCCTTCATATCGCGTTCAAACACCCCGAGGATTGGGCAGCGGCGGGCTCGCTGAGCGGGACGTTCCTGACAGTGGTCGGCAACCAGGCCGCCATCCCGGCGCTCAACCGCCGCCTGATCGCTGGCGCATTCGGGACTCCTTTCAATCGTGACCGCCTCCTCAAGGCAAGCCCAGTCACACTCGCGCGGGCGCTGCGGCCGCGCGAGCGCCCCGCTCCCGCGGTCTTCATCGGCTGCGGCAAGCGCGATCAGCTGCATCTGAGCGCCGAGACCAACGGCATGATCGACGAGCTCCATCAGCTCGGGATCCCGCTCGCTACCGACATCATCGACGGCGGGCATGACTGGAAGACCTGGAAGCAGCTGCTCCCCGATGCGCTGGTCTTCATCGGCGACCATTTCGACCAGACGACGCGGTCGGATCGTACCGTCGCGGCGTCGACGACGACGAATACCGAGGCTCCGGTGAGCCCCGGACAGTCCGCCTCGCTCCCCCGACCGCACATCATTCCTTGACCTACGCCCTCCGGCACCGGCCGGGCGCCCGCGCGCCGGGAACAGGCGACATCACCGTCGCGCTGGGCTTTTTCATCCTCGCCCTCGCCACACGCTATGTCAGCTTCCACCGCAGCGTCATCGACTGGGACGAGAGCCTGTATTTTCTGATGGCCGAGGCCTGGCGCGCCGGCCATCTGCCCTATACGACTATCTGCGACAACAAGCCGATCGGCATCTACGTGATCTTCGCCACCTTCCAGTCATTGTTCGGCGACAGTGTCGGATCGATGAGGCTCGCGGCGGTGACGGCGGTTTCGGCTACCGCGTTCGGACTCTACCGGCTCTATCTGGCCATCATGGCCGCCGGGGGCGAGCCGCCTGACGGCGGAAACCTGCGGGCGCGGCTGCCCGCCGTCGTCGCCGGCGTCCTGTATCTGCTTGCGTCGACCCGGGACGGCGGGATGGCGGCGAATACCGAACTCTTCATCGCCCCTCTGATCTGCGGCGGGCTGCTCTTCGCGCTGTCGTCGCGGAAAGGCCCCGCGCCGGTCTTCGTCTCGGGGCTGCTGTTCGGCCTCGCCTTCATCGTCAAATATGTCGCGATCTTCGAGTTCGCGGCGCCGCTGCTCGCGCTGACGATGCTCCGCACGCGCGCGCCAGCGACGCCAGGGCCGACGCGCGCCATCGGGTTGTTCGCGGCCGGGGCAGCGATCCCGCTCGCGGCGTGCTTCGCCCTCTATGCCTGCGCCGGGCGTGCCGCAATCTTCGTCTCGGCAAGCCTGGTCGCCAACACGCGCCGGCTCGACATGCCGTTTTCCGTCGATCTCGCGCATCGCGCGTTCCACGACCACGCCGTGGCCTTCCTCCTTCCCTATTGCGCCTTCGTGTTGCTCCTCGTGCCGCTGATCCGCGGTATCGCGGCGGCCCAGGATGCCGAGGCGCGACGACGCGACGGCGTCATCGCCGCGGTCTTGCTGCTCTGGGTCGCCGGCGCTCTGGTCGGCACGGCTTCCGCCAAGTCGTTCTATCCGCATTATTTCCTGCAACCCTTGCCGGCGCTGTGTCTCACCGCGGTCTGGATTGCCGGGCGCGCCCTGCCGTTTCGTGGCGTTACCGGCTTCGCCATGACTCTCGCCCTGTTGGTTCAACCGGTGTCGGGCGCGCACGACGCGATTGCCGAGACCTGGGATCCGATCAGACTCGACCAACCCGGGATCGGCTGGTTGCGCGACGAACCAGCCCGCATCGCCGCCGATCTGCGGCCGGCTCTGGCCGGCCTCTCCGGAACTCCGCTCTATGTGGTCGACTATCAGCCAATCCTCTACAGCCTGACCGCGGTGCCGGCGCCGACCCGGTTCGCGTTCCCGTCGTTCATCATCGGCCGTTTCCTGTCACGCGTCGTCGCGATCGATGCCCCGGCCGAATTCGCCGAAATCGCGGCGAAGCGGCCCCATTTCATCATCCGCGATCGCGTCCGCCACCCGAGCGCCGAGCGCGACAATCTGGAGGTCTATGTTGCCCTCGCTGCCTTGCTCGACACTCAGTATCGCATCTGGAAGACCTACCCCACCGCGGTCGTCTACCGGCGGCGCGACGATCCGTGATCGGCCTGCGACGAACGTGAAGCGCGGCGTATCAGCAACCAGACGGCTCTGCTATCATTGGTAGGTTTTCGAGTCCGATCCGGAGATTCCGCGCTGCCGGGCGCGCCGCACATCAAGCATTCCAGGGTGCCACGCTGAAGCAAGTCGCTTTCATCCTTCTCATCCTGGCGGTCTGGACCGGGCTCTACATCCCCAATCTCGGGTTGCCCGCGTTTTCCGGGATGGAGGGGTTGCGCTACTCCGTGGCCAAGGAAATGCTCGTCCACCGCGACTGGCTGCACCTGTATTTCAACGGAGATCCCTATTTCAACAAGCCGCCGCTGACGATGTGGCTGATCGCGCCGATGATCGCGCGGGTCGATGAGATCGACGAATTCAGTGCGCGGCTGCCTTTCGCCCTGTCGATGCTGGCAATGGCCCTGGTGTCCTTCACGGTCACCGCCCGCTGGCTGTCCCCTGGTCGAGCGACGATCGTGGCGCTGTTGCCGCTGACGACGATCGGCGCGCTGCGTTTCGGGCGGGCCTGCGAGATCGACGGGCTGTTCGCGGTGTTCTTTGTCGTCGCGGTGGTGCTGTGGAGCGATATCTGGCTCTCGCAGTCGCGGCGGCCGAGATCTTCGTTGCTGCTCGGCCTGACGATCGGCCTCGGCGGGCTGTGCAAGGGCCCGCTGATCCTGGCGCTGATCGGGCTGTTCTGTGCGCTCGTCACCCTCCATGCCCGGGACTGGAGACGCCTGCCGCTGAAAGCCCTGTGCATCGGTGCGGTGATCCCGCTGGTGTGGGTCGTCGCCCTCTACGCCGGCGGCCTCGGCCATACTGCCGTCGCGACCTGGAGCCATGAAATGGCGATGCGCTTCGACCCCCATGTCGTTCCCGCGTCGGAGCCACCCTGGCTCGTACAGGTGCTCTGGGCCTTCTCGCTGACCCTGCCGTGGTCGCTGCTCTACCCGCTGCTCTACCTGCCGCACCTCCTGCCGGAGGATCGCGTCGTCGGCGCCTTGCTGCGCGGCGGGCGCGACGCCGGAAGCTTGAGCTTTCTCGCGATCGTGTTCTGGCCGGGTCTGCAATATCAGTATTTCGTGCCGATCGGCTTGCTCATGGCCCTGGAGATCGCGGTCGTGATCGTGACCTTACCGATGGGGGTAGGGACCCAGCTTGCTCGCGGCCTTCGCCTGGTGACGATATCTTTGACGCTGTTCCTCGGCGTCGCCAGCCTCGCAGTTGCCGGATTCACCGATAATGTCGGCGCAGGCCTCGCGGGCGTGGCCGGACTCCTGATCAGCCTGACGCTCGTGCGGACGCCGTCGCGCCAGGCAAGTGCCGCAGCAGAAGCCCGACGCGCGCTCGTCGGCATGATCGGAGTCACGGCGATTGCGGTACTCGTGGTGATTCCGCCGCTGAACGGCGTTGCCCAGGACCGCGATATCGGCGTCAGGCTACGCGGCATGGTGCCCGCGGGAGAGAAGGTCTTCTGCCCGTTCTCGATCGACAATCTCGCAACCTATATCGAGCGACCGGTGCTGATCTACGTCCCGGAACTGCGCCAGGACCATCTCTACGCGATCCTGCGTGAGGCGGATGTCGTCAGCCTGCGTGGCTCGACCACCCTCGCGGTCGAGGATCTGCTGCCGTTCCGCTATCTCTCAGGCTGGCGGCGCGAACCGGAAGCTCTGCATCTCGTCCGCCTGACGACCCGGGACATCGGCCAGTTCGTCAAGCCCTCGGACCTGCGTGGCCATCTGCAGTCCTGAGCCCGAACCCAGAACTGCAAATTAAGCCGGCATGAGCCTCAGTGGGCGATCTTGGCGAAGAAGTCGTTGCCCTTGTCGTCGGTGATGACGAAGGCCGGGAATTTTTCGACTTCGATCTTCCACACCGCTTCCATACCGAGCTCGGGGTAATCAAGCACCTCGACCTTGCGAATCGCGTCGAGTGCGAGCCGGGCCGCAGCACCGCCGATCGAGCCGAGGTAGAACCCGCCATAGGCCTTGCAGGCATTCGTGACGGCCGCGGACCGATTGCCCTTGGCGAGGGTCACGAGGCTCGCGCCCTGCGACATCAGGAAATCGGCGTAGGAATCCATGCGGCCCGCAGTGGTCGGACCGAACGAGCCAGAGGCCATGCCGTCCGGCTTCTTCGCCGGGCCGGCGTAGTAGATCGGATAGCGGCGCGTATAGTCGGGCAAGGGCTCGCCGCGCTCGACCACTTCACGCCAGCGCGCATGGGCGATGTCGCGGGCAACGATCAGCGGCCCGGTCAGGGACAGCCGTGTACCGATCGAACACTGGCTGAGGACCTCGCGGATCTTCTCCATCGGCTGGTTGAGATCGATTTCGATGGTCTCGGCGCTGAGTGAGCTGTCCTCGATCTCCGGCAGGAAGCGGGCCGGATCGGTCTCCAGCGCCTCGAGCCACACGCCCTCGGCGTTGATCTTGCCGAGGATCTGGCGGTCGGCGCTGCACGAGACACCGATGCCGATCGGCAGGCTCGCGCCATGGCGCGGCAGCCGGATCACGCGGACGTCATGGCAGAAATACTTGCCGCCGAACTGCGCGCCGATGCCGAGCTCGCGGGTGATCTTCAGGACCTCCTGCTCGAATTCGATGTCGCGGAAGGCACGGCCGGAGCGGTCGCCCGTGGTCGGCAGCGAGTCGAGATAACGGGTGCTGGCGAGCTTGACCGTCTTCAAGGTCTGCTCCGCCGAAAGGCCGCCGATCACGATCGACAGATGGTAAGGCGGGCAGGCCGAGGTGCCGAGGGTCGCTGTCTTGTCGGCGAAGAACTTCGCCAGCGATTTCGGGCTAAGCGTCGCCCGCGTCTCCTGGTAGAGGAACGTCTTATTGGCGGAGCCCCCGCCTTTGGCCATAAACAGGAAATGGTACTCGTCGCCGGGCTCGGCCAGGATATCGATCTGCGCCGGCAGATTGGTGCCGGTATTGACCTCCTCATACATCGAGAGCGGCGCCATCTGGCTGTAGCGGAGATTGCCGTCGGCGTAGCTGCCGCGAATGCCCTCGCTCAAGTAGGCGGTATCGTCGGCCCCGGTCCAGACCTGCTCGCCCTTGTGTGCGACGACAATCGCCGTGCCGGTATCCTGGCACATCGGCAGTACCCGGCCTGCCGCGATCGTGGCGTTCTTGAGCAGTTCCAGCGCGACGAAGCGGTCATTGGAGGACGCCTCGGGATCGGAGAGGATCGCCTTCAGCTGGCCGAGATGCCCGGGCCGCAAGAGGTGGGAGACGTCGTCAAGCGCCGCGTGGGCAAGAGTCGAAAGCGCCTTCGGATCGACCTTCAAAACCCGTTTGCCGGCAAAATTCTCGACGGACACGTAATCGCTGGTCAGCAGCCGATAGGGCGTCTCATCAGCGCCGAGCTGGAACAGGTGATGAAAACCCTCGGTCATGGCAAACTCCCGGCAACTCTCGAAAATGACGGCTGAGGGATAGCCCCGAGAGGCCTCGCGGCGCAAGCGTCTCTCGCGAAACCCTACTGCGCGGCCTTGGGCAGGTAATTGGCGATGTCGACCGCGTCGAGCTGCTCCGGGAGCAGGTAGAGCTCGGCGTAATGCCGGTATACGCCCGACGTCAGGAAGAATTCGAACAGATCCGGGTCGATATGGCGGTCCTTGACCATGAAGGACATGATCTTGAGCGCTTCCGAGAGCTTCTTGGCCGGTTTGTAGGGGCGGTCGCGCGCCGTCAGCGCCTCGAAGATGTCGGCGATCGCCATCATGCGCGCCGGGATGCTCATCTCGTCGCGCTTCAACCCCTTGGGATAGCCGGACCCGTCCATCTTCTCGTGATGGCCGCCCGCGATCTCCGGAACGCGGCGCAGGTTGCGCGGCAGCGGCAGGGATTCGAGCATGATGATCGTCTGCACGATATGATCATTGATATGGAAACGGTCCTCGGCCGTGAGCGTACCCCGGGAGATTGCGAGGTTGTAGATCTCGCCGAGATTGAACTTCTGCTCCGGCACCGGAATCTTGAAGCCCCAGGGATTATCGGGGCCGATCGGCGGCTTGCTGTGGGCGATGACATGCTCCGGCTTGTCTTCAAGCAGGTGCTCGACGGCCGGCACGGAAACGCTGTGCGCCGTCTTGCGCGCCTTTTCCTCCCAGGCGAGTC
>CAIUCF010000321.1 GCA_903897565.1 uncultured Rhodospirillales bacterium
ATCCGATCCCTTGGCGTCGTGGCGCCTTGGCGGTTGAGACGACCGTTTGGATCCCCGCCTTCGCGGGGATGACGAGGTAGCTTTTCGAGATCGAAGGCAATCGAACGACGACACCATCACCCCTCCCGCTGTCTTGGGTCGAGGACGCCGTAGGCGATATCGACCAGGAGATTGGCGAGGATGATCAGCACGCCGTAGAACACCACGACGCCGGTCACCAGCGTGTAGTCGCGATTGAGGGCGCCCTGGACGAAGTAGCGGCCGATGCCGGGAATCGCGAAGATCTGCTCGACCACGACCGAGCCGGTGACGATGCCGGCGAAGGCCGGGCCGAGATAGGAGACGACGGGCAGCAGCGCCGGGCGGCTGGCGTGGCGCAGCACGATCAGCCAGGTGGGCAGCCGCTTGGCGCGGGCGGTGCGGATATAGGGCTGGCGCATCACCTCGATCAGGCTGCCGCGGGTGAGCCGGGCGATCACTGCGATCTGCGGCAGGGCGAGCGCGGCCACCGGCAGCACGCCATAGGCGATCCCACCCTCCTCGCCCCAGCCGCCGGCCGGCAGCCACACCAGCCAGACGCCGAACACCAGCGCCAGCAGCGGCGCCGTCACGAAGCTCGGGATCGCGATGCCGATCATGGCCAGGCTCATCACGACATGATCGACCCAGCGGCCCTGGCGCAGCGCCGCGAGGGTGCCGAGACCGAGGCCGAGAGTGACCGCGATCACCATCGCCGAGGCGCCGAGCGCGAACGACACCGGGAAGCCGAAGCCGATCAGCTCGCTGACCGAGAAATCCTTGTAGGTGAAGGAGGGGCCGAAATCGCCGTGGAGAAGGTGGTCGACATAGCGCAGATATTGCCGCGGCAGCGATTCGTCGAGGTGATAGACACGGTCGAGATTGGCCTGGATCTCCGGCGGCACGTTGCGCTCGGCAGCGAACGGTCCGCCCGGCGCGAGTCGTACCATGAAGAACGCCAGGGTCACGATCGCGAACAGGGTCGGGATCGCGGTCAGCAGGCGGCGGCGAATCAGGCGGAGCATCCTCCGTCGCCGGCTGCGGTCCCCGGCCTACTGCGCCCGGATATAGGGCGGAAAGGTCGCGCGCAGCTGGGTCTCGATCGCCTTGCCGAGGCTCGTCGTCAGGTCGCGGGACATGGCGTACCACAGCTGATCGCGGTCGTTGAGGGTGCTGCCCTCGGCGATGCTGCGGCTCAGCGAGGCTTCGACGGTCGCGGTGCGAACGTTGACGCCCTTGTCGTAGATCTCGATGCGGGCGGCGGCGTGGCCGTCATAGCGATAGGCCTGCTCCTTGGTGAAGACGTTCTCGATTCCCGTCGTCGTCGGCTTCAGGGCGACCTGGCGCACGGTGGCGTCGAGGATCGTGACCCGGGCCTGCGCCGTGCCGGTCGGATTGTCGGCGGCGAGCCGGTCATGGACCCAGTTCTGGATCGCCGTGACCGGGGGCACGGGGAAGCTGCTGTCGACTTCCGGCAGCTGCCCGCTCGGCTGGAAGGTGGCGTAGAGCCCGATCTCGGTGACGTCGAGCTGCAGCGGCGGCGTATCCGTGAAGCGGATATCGGGGAAGCTCGGCGGCGGCGGCGGGCTCGCGCAGCCGGCGAGGCTCAGCAGCGCGATGACGACGAGACGGGCGGGAAGACGGGACATGTCGCGGATTTCCGATTGCCTGAGCCAGGCGGCGCGCTGGCCCCCCATCATTGCCATGCGGGCGCGTCACAATTCAAGCCAGCCGCAGCATGCCGCCGCCGCCCGGGCAAAGAATGATTCCCTATATTTCCGTGATTTGCGATAGTTTGCCGTTAGTCCTCGGAAGGAACAACCATGCGCCGTCTGGTATTCGCATTGCTTCTCCTCTGCGCGGGAAGTCAGGCGCAGGCTGTCCCGAATTATCAGTGCATCGCCGACTGCACCGGACAGAACAACTCGATGTCCTATTGCCAGTCGCGCTGCGCCTACCACAACCCGAGCGTGATCCCGCGTTCGGCGCCGATGCTGCCGCCGCTCATCCTCAGCCAGCACGGCATGGCTTACCAGTGCCTCGCCGCCTGCAAGGCGCAGAACCTCGAGGACGGCTATTGCAAGTCGGTGTGTGCGCGGTAGCGCCGTCGCGCCGATGAATGGCGGCCTGCGCCGCGCGGCCTTCCTGTTCGCCGCGCTGCTGCTCGCGTCATTCCCGGCATTTGCCCAGACCCTGCATCGCGGCAATGGCGCCGAACCCGGAACCCTGGATCCGGCGAAGTCGGAAACCATCGGCGAAGGCCATATCCAGGCCGATCTGTTCGAGGGTCTCGTCATTCTCGACGCCGGCGGCGCGGTGCAACCCGGCCAGGCCGAGCGCTGGACGGTCAGCGCCGACGGCCGGGTCTATCGCTTCACCCTGCGCCCGGGGCTGCGCTGGTCGAACGGTGACGCGCTGACGGCGGCGGATTTCGTCTACAGCCTGCGCCGGGTCGTCGATCCCGTGGTCGGCTCAGGCTATGCCTACCTGCTGGCGCCGATCCTCAACGCCGACGCCATCATCGCCGGGACGATCAAGGACCCGGCCCGGCTCGGCGTGCGCGCCCTCGATCCGCGCACGCTCGAAATCACCCTGGCGGCGCCGACGCCGTATTTCCTGACCCTGCTCGCCCATTCCAAATTCCTGCCGGTGCATCGGGCGAGCGTCGAGCGCTGGGGGCAGAGCTTCACCCGTCCCGGCCATCTCGTCTCCAACGGCGCTTATCTGCTGAAACAATGGGTGCCGCAGGCGCGGATCGTGCTGGAGCGGAATCCCTATTACCGCGACGCGGCGCATGTCGCGCTGGCCCGGGTCGTCTATCTGCCGATCGAGGATGGCGGCACCGAGCTGCGGATGTACCGCGCCGGCCAGGTCGACATCACCGCGGATGTTCCGGCGGCGCTGCTCGACGTCGTCCGCCGCGATTTCCCCCGTGAACTCGCGACGGCGCCGGCGCTGTCCGCGTCGTATCTCGGCTACAACCTGACGCGGCCGCCGTTCCGCGACGCCGCCAAACTGCGCCTCGCCCTGGCGCTGGTGATCGACCGCGAGGCGATCTGCACGCGGATCCTGAAATCGGCAGGCCAGCCGGCCTATGGCTGGGTACCACCGGGGATCCCCGGCTATGGCCGCGAGAGCGTGTCCTGGGCGAACTGGCCGATGGCCGAGCGGCTGGCGCTCGCGCGCAAACTCTATGCCGAGGCCGGCTACGGCCCCGGCCATCCGCTGCGCATCGAGCTGCGCTTCAACACCAACGACACCAACAAGCGCCTCGCCATCGCCATCGCCTCGATGTGGCGCAACGCGCTGGGCGTCGAGACCGCGCTGCTCAACGAAGAGTTCAAGGTGTTCCTGGAGAATCGCAAGGCGCGACAGGTGACGCAGGTCTATCGCGCCGGCTGGATCGCCGATTACGCCGATCCCAGCACCTTCACCGACCTGCTGGATTCGCGGGCGGGGCTCAATGACACCGGTTACCACAATCCGCAATACGACCGGCTGGTCGATGCGGCGGCGGCGGAGACCGACCCGGCGCGGCGCCTGGCCGAACTGGCGTCGGCAGAAAAGCTGCTGCTGTCGGACCTGCCGCTGATCCCGCTCTATGACGGGGTCTGGCTGCATCTCGTCAAGGACTATGTCCGCGGCTACAGCCCCAACGTCCTGGGCTATGCCTATTCGAAGGATATTTCGCTCGAAACGCCCCCTCCCCGTTGAGGGAGGATTCGAGAGGGGGTCCTAAACCCCCTGCCCGGAACTGCTGTGCTGGTTCAGCATCGCCAGGAATTCGCGGCGCGTGGTCGGGTCGTCGCGGAACACGCCGAGCATGCGGCTGGTGATCATGCTGACGCCCGGCTTGTGGACGCCGCGGGTGGTCATGCATTGATGCGTCGCGTCGATGACCACGGCGCAGCCCTTGGGCTTGAGCACCGCGTTGAGAGTATTGGCGATCTGCGAGGTCATCTTCTCCTGGATCGTCAGGCGCTTGGCGTAGACTTCGATGAGCCGGGCGAGCTTGGAGATGCCGACGACGCGTTTGTCGGGCAGATAGGCGATGTGGGCCTTGCCGATGATCGGGGCAAGATGGTGCTCGCAATGGCTCTCGAAGCGGATGTCCTTGAGCATGACCATTTCGTCGTAACCTTCCACCTCCTCGAAGGTCCGCTGCAGCAACTCGACGGGATCGGTCGCGTAGCCGGCGAAATATTCCTCATAGGAGCGGACAACGCGGTCGGGCGTGCCGAGCAGGCCCTCGCGGTCCGGATCGTCACCGGCCCAGCGCAGCAGGGTGCGGACCGCGGCTTCGGCTTCCTGGCGGGTCGGACGCTCCGAGGCGGTCTGTGCCGGGGTCGGCGCCGGCTGGAGGTAGGTCTTGGCGACCGAGCGGCTGCGGGAGGAAGAGGGCATCGAACGGGAACTCCTGAGACATGGGCAACGCCGACCGGGGACCGGAAATCCCCGGGTCGCGCGCTACCGTCCCTGCACAGATAGAGGCGGTCGGGCGTCACGGCTAGGGCTGCGACGGCAAAATCGCGAACATTTCGCCAAGAGAATGACTCAGTGGCGCTGTCCCGACTGATGCGGCGAATCCAGCGAGAAGGCGGGAATGGCGATGTCGAAGGCCTCGCCCGCCTCGGTTTCCATCCGGTAGGTGCCGACCATGATGCCGGACGGCGTCATCAGCGGCGTCCCGCTCTGATACTCGAAGGCATCGCCGGGGCGGAGCACGGGCTGCTCGCCGACGACGCCGGGGCCGCGGACATCCTGGGTCCTGCCGATGCCGTCGGTGATCCGCCAGTGGCGCGCGCGCAGCTGTACCGTCTCCTTGCCGAGGTTCTCGATCCGGACCTGATAGGCCCAGACGAAGCGGCTGTCGTCGGGCGCGGACTGGTCGGGGAGATAAGTGGGCTCGACGGTGACCCGGATCGAGCGGGTGGTTTCCTGGTACATGATGCGTCGGTTCCTGCCGGCCGGCCCATGCCCGAGCCGGTCATCTTGGTCGTAAGGCAGGATACCATGGGGAGTGGGGTGCTGGCGAATCAACGGATTTGTTCGATCGGCAAGAGCGCCAAGGAGGGCGGCCGGCGGAGTCCGGTCGGGCGGAGCACAATCTTCAAGGCGTATCCGACCAGCCTCAAGCCGTCCGCGTCTCGCCGATCCGCCCGGTCGCGGCATCGTTGATCTAGATTAATCTCCATCAACGACAGCGATGCCGCGACGTCATAGAACTCGGCGGTTCAAGCACGTTGATCGGTCCTAGAATGGCACTGTCTAACCTGGTCGCAAGCCTCACCGACTCGCGGCTCCGCGATTTTGTCGAATGCTGGTCCAGCGCTCGTGGCGATCATCCGCTGCCGCGTTGGAGAGATCTCGACATCAGCTTGATGAAGGCGACGTTGCCCTTCGTTTGGGCCTGGCATCTTGATCGAGAGAGCGGGAAGCTGACGGGAAAACTGGCGGGCGAGCTGATCCTCGCCGTTCTCGGCAGCAAATTTCGCGGCATCGATCACGAACAATATTTCGAAGGCCGCGGATCGGAGATATTCAGACCCTTGCACGAGGCGGTGATCTTCGACGGAGTCGGGATCGTCTCGAGCGGACGCATCTTCTCCCACCTCGGCTCCTACGCCATGGGACAGCGTGTCATGCTCCCGGTATCCGAGCGGGGTGACGTGGCCGATATCGTGTTCGGTGCGACGGTCTATGATTACGGTGCTGTCAGGGCCGATAATATCCACTCGGTCCCGGTCAATAATGACGTCCGTTACTTTTCCCTCGAGTAATGCGACGCCATCCGCGTCCCTCCACCGGCACGCCCGGATTTAATCCAGATCAATGTCATTCGGAGAACGTGATCACATAACACCGAGCATCGCCGGACTTGGTGGCGCATCCTCGATCACCAGTCGAAGGGTAATATTTTACGTCACGCCTGAAATTTCACGCCTTGGTGAGAATGCAATGCCCCTGACACTCGGCCGATGGATGCAGTTTCTCGAGATCGGCGACGAGACCAAAGCCGCGCTCGAGGACGTCTACGCGGTGGCGGCGCCGCAGATCGACAGTATCCTCGACGTTTTCTATACCCGGATCGCTCGTGACGGGGTCGGGCAGAAATTGATGACGCCGGAAGCGATGGAGCATGCGCGGGCCGCGCAGCGCAAGCATTGGCTCACCTATGTCCTCCGCGGGCGGTTCAACGAGGAATATCTCGCCGCGGCGCGGGCGATCGGCCAGATCCACCATCAGGTCGGCGTCGACCTCGTCCTCTATACCGGCTCGTATTCCGTTGTTCTGAGCGAGTTCGTCGGTCAGATGGTGGCGGCGTATCACGATGATCCCGACCGCCTGCGCCGCGCGCTGACAGCCCTCAATCAGGTCGTGTTCCTGGACATGGGGCTGGGCGTCGCCGTGTATCACGACGCCTTTGTCAGCGCCCTGGCGGAGATGTCGAACGAGGTGAATTTCAGTCTCGCCCGCGCGGGTGAATTCCGCGACAACGAGACCGGGATGCACCTGATGCGGATGAGCAGGATGTGCTCCGCGCTCGCTCGGGCCCTGGGCCGGGACGGCCGCTGGGTGGAAATGCTGGAGGTCGCGAGCCCCCTGCACGACGTCGGCAAGATCGGGATCCCTGACAGCGTGTTGCTGAAGCCCGGACGACTCGACGATGCCGAACTGGAGGTCATGCGGCGCCATCCCCAGATCGGTGGCCAGATTATCCCCGAAGATTCCGCGGAGGTGATCCGCATGGCGAAGCGGATCGCGCTCACCCATCATGAGCGTTGGGACGGCGCCGGCTATCCGGCCGGGCTGAAGGGCGAGGAGATTCCGCTCGAGGGCCGGATCGCGGCGATCTGCGATGTCTATGACGCCTTGCTGTCCGACCGGCCCTACAAGGAGCCCTGGACCCGGGATGCGGCCCTTGCCTATCTGCGCGATAACCGCGGTCGCCATTTCGATCCCGATCTCGTCGCGCGCTTCCTGAAGATGGCGCCGGAGATGGACGCGATCCGCGGGCGCTATCGCGACACCCAGCCATCGGAGGTCGCGATTGCGACGCCGATCGCATTTGACCGGAACGGATGATTTCCAACTCTCACGGTTATAAGCAATTCGTTAAAGCGCGAGCGCTATAAAGCGCATCTCGGTTTCTCGATTTGGCCCTGATTCCAGCAGCATGATCTACTCGCAGGTTCGGCATCACATACCACGGCGGCTTGCGTCGATTTCGGCCAAGAACCTCGGCATGGCGATGCTCGTGCTGCTGCTGGGGGTGAACGCGGCGGTGGCGTTGTGGGCGGGAATGCTGCTTGTGCATGGTCGCGCACAGGATGAACGGAACGCCCAGCTCATCACTCAGAACCTTTCATTGGTCCTCGCCGAAAACATCGGGAACCGCTTTCGCGATATTGATCTCGGCATGCGCTACCTCGGCCGCGATCTTCAGGCGCGTTCGGCGTCGGCCGCCGGTGTCGACGACGCCGATATCCGATCGCTTCTGACGTTTACCAACGACGCGCTCGGCCGGGATGACGGTGCCGTCGTGACCGATGCCGCCGGAACGGTGCTCGCAGTGGCAGGCAGCCTGCCGCGCGATGCGGGAAGCCGCGTGACGGCGGCGGTGTTCGCGGCGGCGCGCGAGCAGTCGGTGCGCCGCACGATCATCACCGATCCGATCCGGCTGACCGGAGGTGACGACTGGGTCATCGCCTGCGCCCGCCGCTATGATCGGGCCGATGGCCGCTTCGCCGGCGTCATCGTCATCACCGTTCCGGTAAGGTCGCTCGTGGCCCTGCTCTCTGGGCTGGATCTCGGCCCTCACGGCATCGCGGTGCTGCGTGATTCCAGCCTCGGGCAGATCCTGCGTTATCCGCCGACCGACCCTGTCACCATGCGGGTCGGCGCCCGTCGCTTTCCGCCGGAACTGGCCGCTGCGGTGGCGGCCGGTCGGCAGAGCGCCACGTTTCACGCCCGACTCACGGCGGATGGCGTCGAGCGGACCGAGACCTATCGTCGCCTCGTCGCGCCGCCGTTCCATGTGATCGTCGGGCTCGCCAGCCAAGATTATCTACGCGGCTGGACACTGCGCCGTCGCGACACGGTCGTCGAATTCGCCATCTTCGCGCTCACGACGTCACTGATCGCCTGGCTGCTCTGGCGGCTGATCCGCCATCTGCGTTACGAGATGGAGCGCAACCGGAACATGCTCCGGGGCGCCAGCGACGGGCTGCATATCCTGACCCGCGAGGGGCAGTTGATCGAGGCGAGCGACTCCTTCTTCGAGCGCCTCGGCTATCGCCGCGAGGAGCTGACCGGGCGCGACGTGACTGTCTGGGACGCAGCCCATAAGCCGGACGAGCTCCTGGCCTGGCACCGGAAGGCGGTTGATGGCCAGGAGCATTTCGCCCTGGAAACCCGCCATCGCCGCAAGGACGGCAGTATCTTCGATGTCGAGGTGTCGTGTTTTCCGATCGACATCGACGGCAGGCGCGCGATGTTCGCCTCCGCGCGTGACATCACCGATCGCAAGCGGGCCGAGCACGAATTGGCGCAGAGCGAAGCGCGGTTTCGCAACCTGTTCGAGCGCAACAGCTGCGTCATGGTGATTCTGGATGCCGAGATTACCCGCATCGTCGACGCCAATCAGGCCGCCGTCGCCTTCTATGGCTACCCGCGTGAGCGCCTGATCGAGATGCCCCTCGCGGAGATCTCGCTGATGTCCCACGAGGAGATGGCGAATGAGCAGGCGCACGCGGCGCGGGAGGGCCGCGCCTACTGCAATTTCCGCCATCGCCTGGCGTCGGGGGAGGTTCGCGACGTCGAGGTCTATCGCACCCCGGTGCCGCTCGGCGGCACGCCGATGCTGGTCTCGATCATCCATGACGTCACCGAGCGCAAACGCGGCGAGGCCCGGCTCAAGCTGGCGGCCAGCGTATTCACCCATGCCAATGAAGGCATCATGATCACGGATGCCAAGGGGACGATCCTCGAAGTCAACGACATGCTGTGCCGGATCACCGGCTATGACCGCGAGGAGGTGATCGGTCAGAATCCCCGGATGTTCAAATCCGGCCGCCAGACCTATGAAGATTATGTCCGGGTCTGGAAGATCCTGCTCGAGACCGGGCATTGGAGCGGTGAGATCTGGAATCGTCGCAAGAATGGCGAGGTATTCGCCGAGCTGCAGACGATAAGCGCCGTCTATGATGCCGATGGCAAGGTGCAGAACTACGTCGCCCTGTTCACCGACATCACGCAGATGAAGAATCACCAGCAGCAGCTCCAGCGCATCGCGCATTACGACGCGCTGACCGGGCTGCCCAACCGCGTCCTGCTCTCGGATCGACTGCAGCAGGCGCTGGTCCAGGGCCGGCGGCGGGACAAGTCCGTGGCGGTCGTCTATATCGATCTCGACGGCTTCAAGGCGGTCAACGACACGCACGGCCATGATGCCGGGGATGCGCTGCTGATCGCGGTCGCGAATCGGATGAAGACCGCGCTGCGCGAGGGCGACACCCTGGCACGGATCGGCGGCGATGAATTCGTCGCCGTCCTCGGCGATCTCGAGGATTTCGCGGATTGCGAGCCCGTGCTTGTCCGCCTGTTGCGCGCGGCGTCCGATCCGGTGCAACTCGCCCAGGCTGCCGTGCAGGTCTCGGCAAGTATCGGCGTGACGGTCTACCCGGAGGATGACGGCGGCGCCGACCAGCTCATGCGCCACGCCGATCAGGCGATGTACGAGGCGAAGCAGACCGGCAAGAATCGTTATTGCGTCTTCGCGCCCGACCGCAACGCCGCCGTGCCGCTTGCGAATTCCCGCGCCGAGCCTTAACGCCTGGCGGCGTCGGGTTCGGGTCTCATGATGAACGCGGCCTGCCGCGTCGGGGCGACCCGACGAGGCCGCTACCGCGGATCGATCGGGGTAAAGACGCCGTTGCGGGCCTCGATCACGGCGGCGGCGTCGAACAGGGTGTCTTCGCGGAAACGGCGGCCGAGCAGCTGGACGCCGACGGGCAGCCCGCCGGCGATTCCGGTCGGCACCGACAGCGCGGGAAACCCGAGCATCGGGATCGCCATCATCGACCATTGCGCGTTCATGACCTCGCGCATGCGGTCGAGGCTCGCGATATCGGCGTCCTGTTCGAAGGCCTGTTCGGCGGAAACCGGCAGCAGGATCAGCGGGTAGCGCTCCATGAACTGCGCCAGCCGGGCGATCAGCGCACCGCGGCGGGCATAGCCGGCCATATAATCGCCGAGGCTCGGCTCCCCGCCCCACCAATCTGCGGCGACGGCGTAGTAGTGGCGGGCGCATTGCAGCATGCCGGCATCGCCGGTCTCCTCGACGAAGGGCATCAGTGGGCGGAATTCCTCAAGCGCGAGCAGGTACCAGAGCCGATAGGCCTCAGCGAGGATCGGCAGCTCGATCTCCTCGACGATGTAGCCGACATCGGCGAGCTGCGCGGCCGCAAGGTCGAGGGCTGCGGTGACGGCAGGGGTCGGCGGCGCCACGCCGACATCGCGCAGCAATCCGACCCTGATCGGGCGGTCGAGGGCCGGGCCGGCGAGCGGCGCCGGCGCATAGATCGGATCGCGCGCATCGGAGGCGCTCATCGCCTGGAGCGCGATCCGCAGATCCGCGACCGAGCGCGCCAGCGGACCCTGCACCAGCATGGTCTGGACCGACAACGCGGGATCGCCCTCGGGCGGGCCGTACCAACCTGCCACCCGGCCCACGGTCGGCCGAATGCCGGTGACGCCGCAGGCATAGGCGGGGTGGCGCACCGAGCCGCCGATGTCGTTGCCATGACCGATCGGCACCATGCCGCTGGCGACCGCGGCACTGGCGCCGCCGCTGGAGCCGCCGGGGGTATGGGCGGCGTTCCAGGGGTTCAGAGTGCGGCCGTGGGCGTCGCAATTGGTGAACCAGCGATAGGAGAAGGCCGGGGTATTGCTGCGGCCGACGAACACCGCGCCGGCCTTGCGGAGATTGGCGACGTGGGGCGAGTCGACGGTCGCGATGTTCGACTTGAAAGCCGTGATGCCGTTGGTCGTGGCGTGCCCGGCCTGATCGCTGTTGACCTTGATCGCCAGGGGCACGCCATGGAGCGCGCCGATCGCGTCGCCGCGCGCGACCGCCCGATCGGCGGCGTCGGCCTGGTCGAGCGCCTCGGCGGCCGAGACCTCGACGAGCGCGTTGAGTGTCGGGTTGACCGCATCGATGCGGCTGAGACAGCTGATCGTCGCCTCGCGGGACGAGATCAGCCGGGTCCGGATGCCCTGGACGAGCTCGCTTGCCGTCCAGCGCCACAAATCATTTTCTACAGCCACGAATCCCTGCCCACGATATCAGCGTCATGCGCGAGGTTGGGCGGCGTGTTCCGGTGCGTCAATGACCCGAACGGGGCATCACACCAGCCATGGCGCCGCGCGGATATTCGGGGATGGCAAGGCGCCTGCGGTGATGCGAATTGGATTTGGATACCGGACAAGCATCAGGCCCTCGGAAAGGTCCCGGCGATCCCTTCCCCTTGCTGTTGCCGCGATCCCGCCGTAAGAGTCAGGCATTGTTTCGGTCCGCCTGGAGCTTGCGTGCCATTATGACTGCCCCGAGTCCCGACCGCCTTACCATCGCGATCGCCCAGTTGAACCCGATCGTCGGCGATATTCCCCACAATGTCGCCAAGCTCAGCGGCGCGCTGGCGACGGCGCGGGCGCAGGGCGCCGATCTGCTGGTGACATCGGAGCTGTTCCTGACCGGCTATCCGCCCGAGGATCTGATCCGTAAGCCGCAATTCCTCGCCGCCGCGCGCAAGGCGATCGATGCGCTGGTCGCCGAGCAGGCCAAGGGCGACACCGCACTGCTGCTCGGCGCGCCGTGGCAGGAAAACGGCGAGGTCTATAATGCCGTCGTGCTGATCGATCGCGGCGCCATTCAGACCGTGCGCTTCAAGCACGAGCTGCCCAATTACGGCGTGTTCGACGAGGTCCGGGTGTTCGCGCCCGGACCCTGCCCCGGGCCGATCGCGTTTCGCGGGGTCCGCCTCGGGGTGATGATCTGCGAGGACATGTGGTTTCCCGACGTCACCGAAACCCTGACCGAGACCGGGGCGCAGCTGCTGATCGTGCTCAACGGCTCGCCGTTCGAATCCGACAAGATCGACGAGCGCATCAGCCGCGCCGTGGCGCGGATCAAGGAGAGCGATCTCGACCTGCTCTACGTCAACCAGGTCTGCGGCCAGGACGAGCTGGTGTTCGACGGCGCCTCCTTCGCCCTCGACCGCAACTGCAAGCTCAAGCTCCAAGCCCCGGCCTGGACCGAGACGATCCTGTGTACCGAGTGGAAACTGGGCGAGGATGATCGCTGGGCGATCCAGCCGGGAACGATCACGCCGCCCTGCGACGCCGACGAGGCGATTTATCAGGCGCTGATGCTCGGCTTGCGCGACTACGTCACCAAGAACCGCTTTCCCGGCATCGTGCTCGGCATGTCGGGCGGTATCGATTCCGCGATCTGCGCCGCGATCGCCGCCGACGCCATCGGCGCCGACAAGGTCCATCTGGTGATGATGCCGTCGCGCTATACCTCGCGCGACAGTCTGGAAGACGCCGCGCTCGCCGCCGGGATGCTCGGGGCCGAGCTGCGCGAGATCGGGATATCCCCGGCGATCGACGCCTTCGACCAGATGCTGGCGAGCTCGTTTGCCGGGCGCGGCCCGGATCTGACGGAAGAGAATCTGCAGTCGCGCGCCCGCGGCATCACCCTGATGGCGCTCTCCAACAAGTTCGGCTGGATGGTGCTCTCCACCGGCAACAAGTCGGAGATGTCCTGCGGCTACGCCACGCTCTATGGCGACATGTGCGGCGGCTACGCGGTCTTGAAGGACGTCTACAAGACCACGGTGTTCGAGATTTCGCGCTGGCGCAACGCCCATAAGCCGGCAGGCGCGCTCGGCCCCGACGGCCCGGTGATGCCGGAGCGCATCATCACCAAGCCGCCGACCGCCGAGCTGCGCGAGAACCAGACCGACCAGGATTCGCTGCCGCCCTACGAGGTACTCGACGCCATCCTTCATGGTCTGATCGAGGAGGAGCTG
>CAIUCF010000322.1 GCA_903897565.1 uncultured Rhodospirillales bacterium
GTCTCGATCGTCTCGCCAGGGTGGAGATCCTCGTAGCCGCGGGTGAAGGGGTGGGAGGCCGTCGTCGGCGTCGGCGCGCCCTTGACGTATTGCCGGGTCAGCGCCGCGAGCCGGCCCGGACCGCCCTGCACGGCCGTGCGCTGCATGAAATGGAACACGCCGCGCAAGCCGCCGAGTTCCTCGCCGCCGCCGGCACGACCCGGGCCGCCATGGACCAGACCCGGCAGCGGCGAGCCGTGACCGGTCGAGCCCGAGGCGCTGTTCCGGTCGATCACCAGCAGCCGGCCGTGATAGGACGCGATCCCGAAGATGACCTTGTCTGCGACCTCGGCATCGTAGGTGAACAGCGACGCCACGAGACTGCCCTCGCCCTTGGCGACCAGGGTCACGACCTCGTCGAGGCTGTCATAGGGCATGATGGTGGCGACCGGGCCGAAGGCCTCGGCGCTATGGACGTTTTTCGCCTCGAGCGGCTTTGCGCAACGCAGCAGGATCGGCTGGATGAAGGCGCCGGTCGCGACATCGCCGCCGATCACCTCGGCGGTCAACGGGTCGCCCTGGACGATCTCGGCCTCGGTCGCGATCAAGGCCACGGTCTCGCGCACCGAAGCGCGTTGCGCCTGGCTGACCAGCGCCCCCATGCGCACGCCCTCTATACGCGGATCGCCGATCTTGATCGCGGCAAGCCGGGCCTTGAGCGCTTCGGTGACGGCCGCTTCCTGGTCGCGGGGCACGAAGATGCGGCGGATCGCGGTGCATTTCTGCCCCGCCTTGACCGTCATCTCCTGCACCACTTCCTTGACGAACAGCTCGAATTCCGGCGTGCCGGCGACGGCATCGGGCCCGAGCACCGCAGAATTGAGCGAGTCGCGTTCGGCGACGAAGCGCACGGCGTTGCGGGAGATCGCCGGGTGATTGCGCAGCTTGCCCGAGGTCTCGATCGAGCCGGTGAAACCGACGACGTCCTGGCCGGTCAGGTGATCAAGCAGATCGCCGGTGCCGCCGCAGATCAGCTGTAGTGAGCCCGGCGGCAACAGCCTGGATTCGACCATGAGATCAACCAGCGCCTCGGTGACGTATGCCGTGGCGGAGGCCGGCTTGGTGATCACCGGCACGCCGGCGAGGAAGGCCGGCGCGAATTTCTCCAAGGTGCCCCAGCAGGGGAAGTTGAAGGCGTTGATCTGCACGGCGACGCCCTGCAGCGGCGTCAGGATGTGGAGCGCCGCGAAATTGCCGCTCTTGGACAGCGATTCCGCCGGCCCCTCGACGATGAATTTCTCGCTCGGCAAGTCCTTGCGACCGCGCGAGGCGTAGGCGAAGACCGTGCCGAGCCCGCCCTCGATATCGACCAGGTTGTCGCGCTTGGTCGCGCCGGTATCGGCCGCCAACGCGTAGAGCCGCTCCTTGCGCTCACCGACATACCCCGCAATGGCCTTCAGGATATCGGCGCGCTCGTGAAAGGTCAGGGCGCGCAGCGCCGGGCCGCCGACATTGCGCGCGTAGTCGACCATCGCGGCGAAATCGAGCCCGGCGCTCGACACCTGGGCGATGGTGCGGCCGTCGATGGCGCTGGCGATGTCGGCGAGGCCCGTCGTCGGGGCGACCCAATGGCCGAGGGCGTAGCTCTTGAGGATCGTGGTCATGGTGTCGTCTCCCTTAAGCCGGCTGCTCAACCCTTGCGCCAGGCGGTGAATGTCTTGCCCTCGCGGGCGAGGTCGATCAGCAGCGGCGCCGGCTCGGAGCCGACCCCACCGACGGCATAGGCGGACTCGACCTCGTCCAGGATCGTGTCCAGACCCAGGCGGTCCGCGGCCCACATCGGCCCGCCCTTGAGCCGGGGAAAGCCGTAACCGTTGACGAAGGCGAGATCGATGTCGGAAGCGCGATAGGCGA
>CAIUCF010000323.1 GCA_903897565.1 uncultured Rhodospirillales bacterium
TATGTGACTGTCTGCGGAGAAACAAGAGCTGCGCTGCGCCGTATATTCTTCTATCCATAGTCGTGAACTCGGGCGGTGCTGTGAATGCTTCCGTCGCGCCGAGTTCGACAATGATGACGGCGTCCTCGTCAAGCCACCCCGAGTCGGCCAGCGCAATCAGTGCCGGTGCCACGAGCCCTTGACCATAGGGGGGATCGAGGAAGCAGAGTTGACATCCCACCGACGCTTTCGGCGGGCGGCGGACGTCGCCGGCGATGACGGTGCAGCGATCGACCTCTCCGAGCGCCGTGATGTTCTGACGCAGGCACGCCAGCGCGGTGCGGTCCTGTTCAAACAATGTGGCGTGGCGTGCTCCGCGCGACAAGGCCTCGAGCGCGAGTGCGCCGGTGCCGGCGAAGCCGTCGAGGACCGGGCGTCGACGATCGGCGATCCGGTCGCGGCCAGAGCGCCGTGTTCCAGGATATTGAACAACGCTTGGCGCGCCCGGTCACTCGTCGGTCGTGTCGCAGCCCCCGGGGGGACGGCGAGGCTACGACCGCGGTGCCGGCCGGCGACGATTCGCATCGCGGGGTCCCTGGGCAGCGGGTTGCGCCGCGGCGGCAGGGGAGGCGGCGCGGGCCGGCCGCGGTGGCTTGGCGGGCGCCGGGGCTGCGGCGCCGAGCTGTTCGCGCACGACCTTGCGCGGCACTTCTTCGACCTGGCCGCGTTCCAGCAGCCCGAGCTGGAACGGCCCGTAGGATAGCCGGATCAGTCGCGTCACCGAGTAGCCGAGATAATCCATCACGCGGCGGATTTCGCGGTTCTTGCCTTCCGTCAGCGACATCGTCAGCCAGGCATTGGCGCCTTTCTGCCGCTCGAGCTCGGTCTTGATGGCGCCGTAGCGAATGCCCTCGATCGTGACGCCCTTCTCCAGCAGCTTGAGACGGTCGGCGTCGACGGTGCCATGGACCCGGACCTTGTAGCGGCGAATCCAGCCGGTCGACGGCAGTTCGAGCCGACGGGCCAACTCGCCGTCATTGGTCAGCAGGATCAGCCCCTCGGAATTGAGATCGAGGCGGCCGACCGAGATCACGCGGCCGAGCTCGACCGGGAGCTTGTCGAACATGGTCTCGCGGCCCTTCTCGTCGCGATGGCTGGTCACCAGCCCGGCGGGCTTGTGGTAGCGCCAGAGCCGGGTCGGCGCGGCGTCGGGCAGGGCCTTGCCATCGACGAGGATGATCGATCCCGGCGTGACGGTAATCGCGGGGCTGGTGAGCTTGACGCCGTCGAGCACGACGCGGCCGTCGAGGATCCATTTTTCGGCATCGCGCCGTGAACACAGGCCGGCGCGCGCCAGAACCTTGGCGATCCGGTCGCCCTTTTCCGGGATCAGTGGTCCGTCCTGATCGGTCTCAGAGGTCGTCATGATTGTGCTTCCGCTTCTGCCGCAGCCATCAGGGCCGCGAAGATCGCCGTATCGCCGGCGGAGAGTTCGAATTCCGGGTGCCATTGCACGCCGAGGCAGAACCGGTAGCCTGGGGCTTCGATGCCCTCGATCACCCCGTCACGGGCCCGGGCGTTGACGATCACGCCGGGCCCGGTGTCACGCACCGCCTGGTGATGCGCCGAGTTGACGGCGAGCGAGGCGACGCCGACCAGCTGACTGAGCAAGGTGCCCGCGACGATCTCGACCTCGTGGCCGGGCTGGTCGCGCGGATTGGGTTGCTCATGGGCAAGCGCGTTCGGAATGCTGTCCGGGATGTGTTGGATCAGGCTGCCGCCGAGCACGACATTGAGGAGCTGCTGGCCGCCGCAGATGCCGAGCACCGGCTTATCGGCGGCCAGCATGGCCCGCATGATGTCGAATTCGAAGCGGGTGCGGCGATCCTTGGTGACGACGGTGTCGTGCCGCGTCGTATCGCCATAGAGCGCCGGATCGAGGTCGAAGGCGCCGCCGGTGACGATGAGCCCGTCGATCATCCCGGCATAGGTCTCGATTAGGTCGGGCTCGTGTGGCAGGGGCAAGGGTACGCCGCCGGCCCGCGTGATCGCGGTACAGTAATTCTCGCGGATTGCGTACCATGGGAACTTGGAATAGCCCCCGGGCGCTTCCGAATCGAGGGTGAGGCCGATCACGATGGGTTTTGACATGAGTGCTGACGACGAGGTCCCTGAATGCAAGTCGCGACCATAGGCGTCCGCAGGCCCGCATGCAACGCGCGGGCGCGGTGAGACCTTCCGTCTTCATGGAACGCGCGCTGGCCCTGGCGGCGCAGGCCGCGGCCTACGGTGAGGTCCCGGTCGGGGCGATCCTGGTCGATAGCGTAACGGGCAGCATCGTCGCGGAGGCGCATAACCGCACCGAAACCGACTCGGATGCCACGGCCCATGCGGAAATTCTCGTCCTGCGGGCCGGCGGCGCCAAGCTCGGCTCGCCACGGCTCGGCAGCTGCGATCTCTACGTCACCCTGGAGCCTTGCCCGATGTGCGCTGCCGCGATCGCGCTGGCGCGGCTGCGGCGGGTCTACTTCGCGGCCTTCGATCCGAAGGGCGGGGGGGTCGATCACGGTCCGCGGATATTCGAGCAGCCGACCTGCCACCATCGACCCGAGGTCTATGGTGGCGTCGGTGAGGTTGAGGCGGCCGCGTTGCTGCGCCGCTTCTTCGCCGAGCGCCGGTAAGCGCCCTAATCGCCGGGGCGACGTGCGATCGTCGTCGAGGGCGGGCGCAGCGCCGACCGGTAGAGCTTCGGATCGAGCAGGATGCGCGTCGCGACCTCCAGGTCGCGGGCATTGTCCCCCATCACCGGTGGGCAGTGCTCGCGCAGCCGTGCCCATTGCCGGTCGTCGAGGCTGGCCCGCGGCAGTTCCTGCAGCGGGTCGCGCGGATGTAAACCCTGAGCGACCACCGCTTCGACGCCCTGCGCCGTGCCGCTGGTGCAGAATTGCGGAATGACGCCATGGCCATGGAGCAGGTAGCCGTCGGGGGGATAGAGCCGCGCCCAGGTCAGGGTCAATTCGGCGCCGTTGCGCAGATCATTGACCTCCTGAACGGTGCCTTTGCCATATGAGGCAGACCCGATCACCACCGCACGGCCCTGATCCTGCAGCGCCGCGGTCAGGACTTCGGCGGCCGAGGCCGAGCCGCCATTGACGAGGATCGCGAGCGGAATGCCTTCGGTCACGTCGTGATTGTCGGCGACGAAATGCTGGATGCTGCCGGGATTGCGGCCGCGGGTGGAGACGATATCGCCGCGATCGAGGAACAGCGACGCCGCATCAACGCCACCACCCTTCGCCAGCAACCCTCCCGGATTGCCACGCAGGTCGAGGATGATCCCGCGCAAGCCACCCGGGATATTCCGCTTCGACTCGAGCAGGGCCGAATCCAGCGAGGTCGAGGTCTCGGCGTTGAACTCGCTGATCTTGAACGACACGATGCCGCGCTCGACCAGGTGCCGGTGCACGGTCGGCGGCACGATCAGGGCTCGGGTCAGCTGGAAGGTGAGGGGGATCGCCGCCGTGTCGCGGCGGACCGCGACATTGACGGTGCTCGCGATCGGTCCGCGCAGGAGATCGATGATGGCGTCGCGCGGCAGGCCCTGCAGCAGTTTGCCGTCGACGGCGACGAGATGGTCGTCGACGCGAAGCCCCGCGTCGGCGGCCGGGCTCCCGGGGAAGACGTCTGTCACCCGCGGCAGCGGGTCGGTCTGGTCGATGCCGATGCCGACGCCGCCGAAGCCGTCACGGTTATCCCGTTGCGCCTGTGCGGGTTGCGGTCCGGAATAGCGCGAGAAGCGATCGAAGTGCTTCAGCATCGCCGAGATCATGGTCTCGTCGATGTCGTCCTCGTCGGAATCGCCGAGTCCCGGCGTCACGGTCTTCGCCTCGGCCGCCCCGGCAGCCATGATCGTGCCCCAGCCGTCGGTATCGTCATCCGCCGGCCGCGCGGCCTGGCCGAGCAAGTCGCCGTGATGGCGAAACGCGACGATATGGTCGTTGTATTCGACGCGGAAGACATCGCCGCTGCCGCCGAGGGCATCGAGCCCGGCTTCGGCGAGCATCGGGAGCGGGAGCGGGTCGATGTAATAGCCTTGAATATCGCCGAAGACCTCGGAGAACAGCGCGGCGCGCTTGCTCTCCGGCGTTGGCGCCGGGCTATCGGCTCGGCCAGGCTGCCCGGTTGCCAGGAGCAGGACTGTGGCGGCCGCGAGGGCGCATTGGGCACGACGGCGGCCCAACCGTCGATCTTGGCCAGCCGCCACCATGCGGCTAGCCCTTGCCGCGCCGTCGCGGGCCCGTGGTTCCGGGTTTGCGGACGCGGCCCTTCTTGGCCCCCGGCCGATCGGCCTTGACCCGCGGCCGCCCCAATGGCGCGGGTCCAGGCATGTCGCCGTCGATCAGGCTGAACTGCAAACCGCCCGCGACCGGATTGGCTTCGACCAACACCACCTCGACGGTGTCGCCGATGGTATAGACGCGGCCATGGCGCTGTCCGATCAGGCGATGGGTCGCGGCGTCGTGGTGATAGTAATCGGCCGGCAGCGTACTGATGGGGATGAGACCGTCGGCGCCGTTCTCCTTCAGGGTCACGAACAGCCCGAA
>CAIUCF010000324.1 GCA_903897565.1 uncultured Rhodospirillales bacterium
TCGCTTGCTCAATCTGGCGAGTCATCGACTGTCGAAGACCGATATGCAGAGCCTGCACGATGCGGTCGGCGCCAAGCTCGGCGACGTCGCCGGGGAGGCCGGGCGATTGCTCGGCAGCGTCCTGACGGGCGGCGTGGCCGTCGCGAATGTCCTCTCGCTGGTATTCATCACGCCGATCGTCGCGTTCTTCCTGCTGCGCGACTGGACCCAGCTGCTGTTGACGATCGATTCCTGGCTGCCGCGCCAGCATCGCGAAACCATCCGCGAGCAGGCCGGTCTGATCGAGGAAACCTTGTCGGGGTTCCTGCGCGGGCAGGCGAGCGTGTGCCTGGCCATGGGGTTCTTCTATGCGGCCGGCCTGAGCCTGATCGGGCTCGATGCCGGACTTATCATCGGCCTCCTGATCGGCCTGTTGATCTTCATCCCGTTCATCGGCGGCCTGACCGGGGCCGTCGTCTCCGTCCTGCTGGGCTTTGCACAGTTCGGGACCTGGCATGAGCCGGCCATGATCGCGCTGCTGTTCCTGATCGGGCAGACGATCGAATCCAACGTATTGACCCCGAAGCTGGTGGGCGACCGGGTGCATCTTCACCCGGTCTGGATCATCTTCGCGTTGCTCGCAGCCGGCGATCTGCTCGGCATTCTCGGCGTCCTGATCGCGGTCCCGCTCGCGGCGATTATCGGCGTGCTCGGCCGCTTCGCCGTGCAGCAATACCTGGAATCCCCCCTCTATGATCCGGAAAAGCCGACCTATATCGTCACACCGAAGTGACGGCTGCGGCGATGGGACGTCAGCTGCCGCTCGATCTCCAGTACCGACCCGCGCTCGAGCGTGAGGTCTTCCTGGTCGCACCCGGCAATGCGACGGCGATCGGCTGGATCGACCGCTGGCCGGATTGGCCGAGCCCGGCGCTGATCCTCCAAGGTCCGCGCGGCAGCGGCAAGACCCATCTCGCCTCGGTCTGGCGGGCGCGGAGCGGCGGCTGGGAAGTCGCGGGTGCGGAGCTCACGACCGCTGGGGTGCCGCAATTGCTGGAACGAGGGATCGTCGGGGTGGTCGAGGCCGCCGATGCCGCCCCGGAAGAACCGCTTCTGCATCTGTTCAACGCCGTGGCCGAACGTGGAGGACAGCTGTTGCTGACTGCGATCGACGCGCCGGCGCATTGGAACACGGCGTTGCCCGACCTGCGTTCCCGCCTCAAGGCTCAGCCGGTGGCGAGTCTGGCGATGCCCGATGACGGGCTGTTTCGGGCCGTGCTGACCAAGTTGTTTGCGGATCGTCGTCTTCAGGTCGCGCCCGACGTGATCGATTTTCTCATCATCCGGCTCGAGCGCTCGTTCGAGGCCGCAGGCAGCATCGTGGCGCGGCTCGATCGCGCGGCTTTCGCGCAGAAGCGCCGCATCACGGTTCCCTTCGTGCGAAGAGTCCTGCAAGACGAGGCGGATCCCTCTGCGTGAGCGGCCGGCTTACCCTCGCCAGCTTCCTCGCGTTCTTTGCCTTCGCGGTGATTCCGCTGCTGACCGCGCCGGTTCCGCCGCTGTTCGATTATCCCAATCATCTCGCGCGGATGGCGATCCTCGCCGCGCATGGCCAGGATCCGTTGCTGAACCGCTATTACGCGATCCGCTGGGGCATCTTGCCGAATCTCGGGATGGATCTCGTCGTGCCGTGGCTCGCGGGATTCATGCCCGTGATCGATGCTGGCCGGGTCTTTCTCGTCGGGACATTGTTCCTCATGGCGGCCGGGCCGGTGCTGCTCTATCGGGCCTGGTGGGGCGTGTGGTCGCCCTGGGCCTGTACCGGGTTCCTGTTCCTCTACAGCCGCGTCTTCCTATGGGGCTTTATCAATTATCTCGCCGGGATCGGTCTCGCGCTGTGCATGCTCGCGGGATGGGTGATGTTGCAGCGCCGCTCATGGCTGCTGCGCGGGTCTGTCGGCGCCATCGGCGTGACGGTTGTCTTCTTTTGTCACCTCGAGGCGTTTGGGGTCTTGGCCTTGACGCTTCTGGGTGTCGAGGCTCCGAACCTCGTGGCCGCCTTGCGGCAGCGGGATTTCGGGACCCTCGGCGCGCGAGTCGTGGCCCTCGTGCTGGCGTTGACGCCGGCGTCGCTGCTGTTTCTGCTGGCCTGGCAGCCACACGCCGTTGCCGCGCTTTCGCTGCCGCGCCTCGATCGCAAGCCGGACCTGCTGTTCAGCGTATTCGATAACTATTCGCGGCCATTCGACGTCGTCTGTTTCGTTGCCGTCCTGGGGGGCGCGATCGTCGGTTACGCTCGTGGCAGCCTACGCGTGGCGGCGCCGGCGGCTTGGCCCCTATCGCTGATCGGGGTCATCTACCTCGCGCTGCCGAGCACCCTGTTTACCGGCGAGGGCGCGGACCATCGTCTCCCGCTGGTGCTGTTTCTCCTGCTCGCTGCGGCAACGCGGCCGCAGGGTATGTCAAGACGGCAAGTAGGCGCGATCGCGTCGGCTCTCGTCGTGCTGTTCGTCGTGCGAATGGTGGTTATCGAAACCGTGTGGCGGAGCGCCGCCGAGACGTATCGGCAAGATTTGGCCGTGCTGGCGCAACTCCCTCCCGGTGCGCGCCTCGTGATCGCGGCGCCGGCAAGCGCGGTCCGCGTCAGCGCGGCGCCGGAATATCATTTTCCCGTACTGGCGGTGCTGCTGCGCCATACCTTCGTCCCGACCTTGTTCGCGTATCCGACCCAACAGCCGGTTCGCCTAGTTCAGGCTTGGAGTGAGCTCGCGGCCGAAAGCGATCCGGACCGCGTGTGGCGGGCGTTCTCCGGCGGCAGCCCAGCGGACCTCGCGTTCCGCAGCTTCATCCACAGCCATTATGACTTTATCGCCGTCGTCGGCAGTGCGCTGCCTGGGGCCGAGAAGCTGCAGTGTTTCTCCGGCTTGGCGGCGGCATCGACATTGCGGCTCTATCGGCTTGCTCCCGGCGGATCAGCCTGCAGAAACTAACCTTCAGTGGTGGCGCGTGACGAGTTTTAGTCTCGGCTCGAATCAGATATAATAACTCATGATCACTTAATGACCGTATGATGATTAATTCCCAGGCATAGTTCTAATTATGGTCCGTAGATCGCAGTAAAAAAACTTTCATATTCTAAGGTGCTGTTTTTAACTCTCTCATAAGAGAGTTATCGTCAGATAGTTCTTGGCCAGTATCTTCTTGGACAAGCTTGACGAAGCCTGTGAGAGGACCCTGGTCGACCGAGGCGGTCAGGTTGGCAACAGGAAAGACGCGACGGATGATTGGAAGCAGGCCAGAAGCGAGCCGCGCGTTCGCGAGCAGATCATCGGACGCGGTCGGTCGGCTTACGGCGCTTGTCGGTCTTCGTTCGCTTCGGGCGAAGTTTCTGGTCTTCGCTGTCGTGCTGCCGTCGATCCTCGTTGTCCAGGCCCTCGTGGGCTGGCAAGTCGCGGATCACGCCCGGAGCTTGGGCGCACGGGGTGCCGCGACGATCGATGGCGTGATGGGCGGCGCCAGACTTCTGCAGGCGATCAAGAATATGCAGATTGATACGCTCCTGATGCAGAATGAGATTTCCTCGCTCGCCACAGCCGATCCCGACGAGGTGGCGAACGATATCCGGCAGACCAAACGCAAATTCGCGGCGGCGCTGGGCGATGTCCGTCGCGTGACCAAAGCGAATCATATCGTTGCGCTCGGCTCGGTGCGGGATGTCGATGGTCGGATCGAATTGGCGCGAAAGTCGTTCGACGCTCTTCTCGAAACCGTGAAGGCCGCGCAGATCGAACAACAAACCTCGGGCAAGCCGCCAAGCCCTTCCGTACTCCTCAAAGCCGGAGCGCAGGTCGATGGGCTCTATGAGCAGCTGGATCCTATGGCCGAGGGCGTAGGACTGATCGTAGCCGATGGCAGTGCCGGGATCGCGACCCTGAACACGGCCAATAACCGCTCGATGGATCTGTTCGAGCGTTCGCTGGTGTCCGTTTCCATCGTTGGCCTCGTGATCTGCGGGCTCGTCGTGCTGGTGCTGTTGCGGGGCGTCCTCGGACCGCTGCTCGCGCTGGCCGCCGCGACGAGAACCATCGCAGATGGAAACCTGACAGCGCCGGTTCCGACATTCCGGGCGACGGAACTCAACAGCATGGCCGAAGCGCTCGGGGTGTTCCGCGAGGGCTTGGTGGAAACGGAGCGGTTGAAGGCGACACAGTTGGCCCGCGATGAGCAAGCGCGCCAGGAGAAGCGGGAGAGCCTGCTGGCACTCGCCAATGGCTTCGAGGGCCAGGTCATGGGTGTGGTCGATCAACTTGGCGAAGCCGTCGAGCACTTGCGCGAAAATGCCCTGGGACTGACGACGACCGCCAGCGGAACCTTGCAGCAGTCGACCGAGGTTGCCCGCGCATCGGCCCAAGCTTCAGGCAGCACGCAGTTGGTAGCCAGTGCCGCAGAACAATTGGCGCGCTCGATCGAGGAGATCAGCGGCCAGATGCAGAACGCTACGGTCGTGGCGACGCAGGCCGTGGCCGATGCACGAACCACCGATGAGACCGTGACTCGCCTGAATCTGGCGGCAGGGCGCATCGGCGACGTCGTCCAGCTCATCAGGAGCGTCGCGCGGCAGACCAATCTGCTCGCGCTCAACGCCACGATCGAGGCTGCCCGGGCAGGCGAGGCCGGGCGGGGCTTCGCGATCGTGGCGAGCGAGGTCAAGAATCTGGCGACCCAAACCGCGGAGGCAACTGCGGAGATCCAGCATCAGGTCAATGCGATCCAGGCAGAGACCGGGAGCGCCGTCGAGGCGATTCGCCGGATCGTCGCGACGATCGACGGCATGAGCCGAATCACGGCGATCGTCGCCTCCGCGGTCGAGGAGCAGGGCGCCGCTACCCAGGAGATCGCGCGTAGCGTCCAGGATGCAGCGGCCGGCACCAATGCGGTTTCCGAGACGATCGGCAATGTCACGCTGGCGGCGCGCGATACCGGCGACGCGGCCGAGGGGTTGATGTCGGCGGCCGCGGCACTGTCCGAACAGGCGAAGGTCCTGCGCCAGGAGGTGACCTCGTTTACCGCGATCGTCCGTAACGGCTGAGCCGGGCTATGCCGGCGCGGCGCCCCTCGTCCCGATGGCGATCGGAAGCGACCCGGGCAGACCCCATTCCGCCCATGATCCGTCATAGACCGCGACCGGGCCGGCGCCGATCAGGTGCAGCCCGAGTGAGAGGACGCAGGCGGTAATTCCCGAACCGCAGCTGGCAATGATGGGACGAGTGATATCGATCCCGGCCTCGGTCGCACTGTCTGCTATGGCCTCGGCGGAAATCCAGCGCTTCGTCGTCGGATCAACGAGATTGGTATGGTCGAGATTGAAGCTTCCGGGGATCCGTCCGGAGCGCCGGCCGGGCCATGGTTCGGTGGCCTCGCCACGGAAGCGCGCCGCGCTGCGGGCGTCGAGCACCTGCTCTTGCTGGGTGCCGAGATTGGCCAGAACCTGGGCCTTGCCGCGAACAAGATCCGATCGGTATCGCGCGGCAAAGGCTGCGGCGCTCACCGGCGGAGCGGCGTCGGTGACCGTGTGGCCCGCCGCAATCCAGGCCGGCAGCCCGCCATCGAGCACGGCGACGTTGTCGTGACCAAAGGCGCGGAACATCCACCAGGCCCGGGCGGCGCCGATCAGGCCGGTGCTGTCATACACGATAACGTGATGATGATTGGCGATGCCGAGGGCGCCGGCCTGGGCGGCGAACTGCTGCGGCGACGGCAGCATGTGCGGGAGGTTCGACGTCTTGTCCGAAATCGCGTCGATGTCGAAGAAGACGCTACCTGGGATGTGGCCGGCGGCGTAGCTCTCGGCCGCGGCCGGTGTCACGCCGGGCATCTTGTAGGTCGCGTCGAGGAGGCGGATTCCGGAGTCATGCAGATGCGCCGCGAGCCAGTCCGCGGAGACGAGGGCTTCGGGATGTGCGTAGGCCATTATTCCGCTCCGGCTCAGGCCGAAACCGCCGTGCCCGGCTTCTTCTGGCCGATCCTGGTTTCAGTGCCGTTCAGCAAGCGGCTGATATTCTCGTGATGGCGCAGGAACACGAGAGTGGCCAGGAAGAGGGCGAGGAGCGCGGTTCCGGGGGTGGCGAAAAACCAGGCGGTGATCGGAGTCAGGGCTGCCGCGACCAGCGCGGCGAGCGAGGAATATCGCAGGAGGACGGCGACCGTGAGCCAGGTCAGCATGGCCAGCACGCCGACCGGCCAGCTGACGCCAAGCAGGACGCCGAGGGCCGTCGCGACGCCCTTGCCGCCTTTGAAGCGGAGCCAGACCGGATAAAGATGGCCGAGGAAAGCCGCCGCCGCGGCGAAAAGGACGCAGTCCGGGGCGTATGCCTGGGTCAGCAGCACCGCGGCCAGGCCCTTGATGCCGTCGAGCGCCAAGGTGGCCGCCGCCAGACCTTTGCGGCCGGTGCGCAGAACATTGGTCGCGCCGATATTGCCGGAGCCGATCTGGCGGATGTCGCCGAGCCCGGCCGCCCTGGTCAGCACCAAGCCGAACGGGATCGACCCGAGCAGGTAGGACACGCCGATGCTCAGGAGGAGGGGGGTCGGCGCACACATCGTCAGGCGTCGAAGCCGAAGACCAGTCGGCCGGCGACAAATGTCTTCAGGGCCTTGCCCTGGACCGGCAATGCTTCGAACGGCGTATTGGTCGCCGCGGCCCGCAGGCGCGAGCGCCCCACCCGCCACGGCATGTCGAGATCGAACAGAACGAGGTCGGCGGCGCTATCGATGGCGAGACGACCGACCGGCAAGCGCAGGATCTGCGCCGGCGCCTGCGTCACCGCCCGAAGTGCGGCGAGAATACTCATCTCACCGCGATGATAGAGTCCGAGTACCAGCGGCAGCAAGGTCTCGAGGCCGATGGCGCCCGGGGTTGCGGCGATGAAGGGCACGCGCTTTTCGTCCTGGTCGACCGGCGCATGATCGGAGGTGATGGCGTCGATGGTGCCGTTCTTGAGCCCTTCGATGATCGCCTTGCGATCGTTCTCCGAGCGCAGCGGCGGGGAGAGACGGGCATCGGTGCTGTAGCCGTCGATCGCGGATTCGTTGAGGGTGAAATAGGGCGGGGCGGTATCGCAGGTGACCGGCAGGCCGCGGGTCTTCGCGGTCGCGATGGCTTGCACGGCGGCGGCGGTGGAGATCAGCGAGGCGTGATAGCGACCGCCCGTCAACTCGACGAGCCGCAGGTCGCGCTCAAGCAGGATCAGTTCGGCTGCAGCCGGGATCCCGGGAATGCCGAGACGCGAGGCGACCTCGCCTTCGGTCGCGGCGCCACCCTCGGCAAGCCGGGGATCTTCCGGGCGCTGGATGACCAGCTGATCGAAGGTCCGGGCGTAGCTGAGCAGGCGCCGCATCACGAGGCTGTCGGCGATGGGAGCGGTGCCGTCCGTGAAGCCGAGGGCGCCTGCCGCGGCCATCAGGCCGAGCTCCGACAGGGTCGAGCCGTCCAGCCCTTTGGTGGCGGCCGCGTAGGTATAGATGTTGACGAGCCCGGCCTTGCGCGCACGGCGGGTCACGAATTCCACCAGCGACACGTCATCGATGACCGGGGTGGTGTCCGGCAGACCGACAAGCGAGGTGATGCCGCCGGCCACGGCCATGCGCGACGTGCCCTCGATGGTCTCGACATGTTCCTGACCGGGTTCGCGGAGATGGACGCGCATGTCGACGAGGCCTGGGGCCAGGCAATTGCCGCGGCAATCGACGCGGATGGCATCCGCTGGAATTTGACTCGAGGGCACGGCGCCGATCGCGGCGATGCGGCCGTCGATCGCCAGTAACTCGCCGACCTGGTCGAGATGGGTCCAGGGATCGAGCAGGCGGGCGTTGGAAAACAGGGTCGCGGGCATCAATGCTCCGTCATCGGGGTGTTGGCGCGGAGCAGCAGGTCCAGGCAGGCCATGCGCACAGCCACGCCCATCTCGACCTGTTCGCGGATCAGGCTGCGGTCGAGATCGTCGGCGACGGCGCTGTCGATCTCGACACCGCGATTGATCGGGCCGGGATGCATGACCAGGGCGTCCGGGCGCGCGCGCGCGATCTTGTTGTGATCCAGTCCATAGAAATGAAAATACTCGCGGATCGACGGCAGGAAACTGCCGTGCATACGCTCGGTCTGCAGCCGCAGCATCATGATGATGTCGACATCGGCGAGGCCTCGCGCCATGTCGTGGAAAACTTCGACCCCCATGCGCGAGATCTGCGCCGGCAGGAGGGTGCGGGGGCCGACGACCCGGACATGCGCGCCCATGATATTGAGCAGAGCGATGTTGGAGCGGGCGACGCGACTATGGAGAACGTCGCCGCAGATCGCCACGGTCAGGCCATGGAGCCGGCCCTTGCGCCGGCGGATCGTCAGCGCGTCGAGCAGGGCCTGGGTGGGGTGCTCATGGCTGCCGTCGCCGCCATTGATCACGGCGCAATTGACCGCCTCGGCCAGCAATTTTACCGCGCCGCTCTCGGGATGGCGCACGACCAGCGCGTCGAGATGCATCGCGTTCAAGGTCAGCGCGGTGTCGAGGAGTGTCTCGCCCTTTTTCACGGAGGTGCTGGCCACCGACATGTTGATGACATCGGCGCCAAGCCGCTTGCCGGCGAGCTCGAAACTCGTCCGCGTGCGTGTCGAGTTCTCGAAGAAGAGATTAATGATGGTGCGCCCGCGCAGCAGCGTGCGCTTCTTATCATCGGCCCGGTTCTGCTCGATATAGGTCTCGGCAAGATCGAGGATCAGGGCGATATCCGCTGCATCCAGACCATCGATGCCGAGCAGATGGCGATGAGGAAAGTGGAGGACGGGGAGCTTACTCATGAAGCCCGAGGGAGAGGCATTGGCACATCGCTGTTCAGGAGGATGGGGTTTGGGGATGACGTCGGGCGAGCCGCGCCGACACGCTCAATCGTCGGGCGTCGATCAGGCAATCAGGCTCAGCGTCTGCTTCGAGAGGGTCTGGCCGGTTTGCAGCGTGGCCAGATTGGCTTGATAGGCCGTTGTTGCGGCATTGAGCGCGGTAACGTCCTGAATGATCCCAGTACCCAGCAAACCGCTCTGCGCCGTCACGGAGGCGCTGACGCCGCCACCGCTCGTCGAAGTATTGGTTGCCGAGAGGGCGAGAAAAACCTGGCCCGGCGTCGCCGAGGGCTGGCCACCGCTCAGTTGCGGTGCAGCCGATACAGCAGAGGAGCCAAACGGCGCCGAGGTCGGCGGCGCGTCTTGAGTCCCTGGATTCGCGATGTTCGAGGCCGCGACAGCTAAGTCAACCTGCGCCGTGATCAACCCCGAGGTGGCAATCGCGTTGATGCTCGACATAACCTTAAGCCCCTAGTGCGGGTCGCGGCCTGAAAGAACCGACGAGCGCGAATCCGCCCTGTTGTTATATTTGAAGCAAATTCTCGTCTTCAGATGATCCCATCCACACACGATTTGCTCCGGTACCTGTCGATAGGAGACGACCACCGACGGGAAAACCATACGCCCGAACGAAATATTTGTGAAGGCCCGGGGGCGGTTCGGAATCGTCTCGTCCAAATCCCGCGGAATCAGTAGCTGAAGGACCGAGTTCCAAACATGAAGAAGCCCCCGTCGTCAGAGACGACGGAGGCTCCACTCATCACAGCGAAGCGAAAATGCGCCCCGCTTTACCAGGTTTGTCGGGATCGTGTCTTAGACGGACACACCCGAGCGACGGCGAGCGCCGAACGCGGTCAGGCCGATCAGGGCCGAACCGAACATCACGAGCGAGCCGGGAAGCGGCACGGTCGAGATGTCGCCACCGAAGGAGGTCGAGCCGCCTGGGCCGAGGTCAACAGTGCCGGAGAACAGGAGCGTGTACTTGCCAGCCGGGAGGTTGGCGAAATGCGACGCGTTGTCCGCACCGATCTGCGCGCCCGGGGTCACGACGCCGCCCGAGATGGTCGGCGCGCCGGCGGTCCAGGTCCAAGTCTGGCCCGGGGTCGAGGGCACATACTGCAGATAGGAGTCGACGCCGAGGTTGAAGGTGAAGCCGGCCAGGTAGCTGTTGCCGTCACCAACCAGGGAGCCGCGCTGGTTCAGCGTGAACGCATGGCCATTGAGGGACTCAGCGACGATGTCGGTCGTCACGAGGCCCGGGGCGGTCTCGGACAGCGACACGGTGAGCCCGGCGGTCTGACCGTCGAGGATGTTGAAGGGGTTGTAACCCGACAGGTTGCCGAAGCCGACGTCGTTGAACGACACCGTCGACGCGTTGGCAGCCGCGGATGCGCCCACGAGGGCGGCCGTGAAAAGGCCGAAAGCCGCGAGGCTATTACGAAGCTTTGACATGATTTGTCTCCACAAAAAAATTCAGATATCCAATGAATATAAGCCCTTACGAACGGATCTTGTTAGGCCGGGCGCAGGAACTTACTCGAAACGATCTCCATCGGGAAGGGAAGCCTAGGCGGGACCGAGTCTCGCCAAAGGGTAACCGCCTTCAAACATCCGGCGTGGAGCCTCTCTATAAACTCATATTTTGGTGCGGTGCGCAAGAGATAATGAACAGAAGGTTAAATACCTGACAGGTGAAGAGAGTGGCGCCGAACTGCCTAGTCCAGGCTGATGCGCACGTATCGAAGGATATGATTAACAATGATAAAACGACCCTCCGGCCTGCGCGCTCCCTGCTTCGGCGGAGTGGGGTGGCGTTTGCGACATTTCAATGAACTATATTTGGAGTTTCATGTATTGAGCTCGTCATGACCACGGATCGCTACCCTGCTGAGCAGGTGCACACGAAACCGGACGATCTCGGTATGGAGATCATTCCGATTACTGACCCGGACGACCCGAGGATCGCTGAGTATCGGGCCATTCGCGAACGCGATCTGACGGGACGCGACCATTTTGTCGCGGAGGGCGAGGTCGTGCTCCAAGTCCTCCTCGGATCGCCATTGTGCCGGCCGGTCTCCGTGATGGTCGTCGAAAAGCGCCTCGACGGGCTGTTGCGGCGGTTGCGCGGGCTTGCCCCCGGTGTCGTCGTCTACAGTGTCGGGCAAGCGGTGATCGACTCTGTTGTCGGCTTTCCCATCCATCGCGGCATCCTCGCGCTCGGTCGCAGGATCGCCTCGCCGACCCCGGCTGGTTTGCTTGAGCGCGCGGGGCCGAAGGGGCTCGTGGTGGTACTCTTCGGCATCGCCAATCACGACAATATGGGGGGAATTTTCCGCAATGCCGCCGCGTTCGGGGCGCAGGCGATCCTGCTCGACCCCACCTGTTGCGATCCGCTCTACCGCAAGGCGATCCGGGTTTCGGTCGGTGGGTCGCTGGTGGTGCCGTTTGCCCGTTTCGACCGTGCCGACGATCCCATCGCCCTCCTCGAGCGGCACGGGTTTGAAGCGGTCGCTCTCACCCCCGGCGGTGCCGAGCCGCTCGCCGGGTTACAATGCGAAGGCCGTGTCGCGATGCTCCTCGGGAGCGAAGGCCCCGGGCTTCCGGCGACGATCCTGAGCCGGAGCCGGACCATCACCATTCCGATGGCGGGCGGCTTCGATTCACTCAATGTGGCGACGACGAGCGGGATCGTGCTGCATCACCTCACACGGACAGGCTGAGCGCCTGCAGGGCGGCGACGATTTCAGCGGGCAGGGGCGCCGACCGCCGGGTTGCCTCGTTCATCATCACCAGCACCGACTTCGCCTCGGCGACCAGATTGCCGTTGTTGAACATCGCCTGCTTCATGGTGAACGAGGATCGGCCGATTCCGACGATGCCGACGCCGATCTGAACCCGGCCGGGCCAACGCATCTCGGCGCGATAGTCGATTTCGAGGCGGACGATCACGAAGGCGTGGCCAGGGATCGGTAAGCTGCTGGAAATGCCGTGAAGCAGGGATGCCCTGCCGAATTCGAGGAAGGCGGCGAATGCGACGTTGTTGACATGGCCGATCCGATCGGTGTCGCTATGACGGATATCGGTTTCTGTCCTGTGGGGATAGGCGTCGAAGGTAAGCGCAGTGTGAAGGGTCATGAGGTTTCCATCGCGGGGCCGGGCGACACGCCCGACCCCGGTCCACGATTTGAATGCGCGCCGCACCGGTACCGATGGGCAGACGAGGGCCCCAATTTCGCCGGAGCGGCCCGGCCCGATACTGTTCGAGAACGGCGCCTGGGGAAAGCGTTTCCCACATGACGGAGGGGGAACGACGCTCGCGCGGGCGCGGGTCCGCCGCGGCTCGTCCCGGTGTTGGTGTGATCATGATTGGGGGACGCCATGATTGATCTGCGCGATTCTTGGGTTATGCTATAGTCGTTGTTGCTGCTGTGGATCATCGGAGTGCGTCAATGCCAACCTCAGATTACGGGGATCTGGAGAATCTGGTTCGTCTCGCCCGGGACAAGACGGTTTCTGGCAGGCAAACCCTGGTAGCGACGATCGGTGACTTGTTCCTGTCGATGGACACGGTGCTTTCCGAGCGCGAGCGCGTGCTGATGTCGGAGATTCTCCATCGGCTGGTGCATGACATGGAGCTGTCGTTGCGCAAGGCCCTTGCCGAGCGGCTTGCGAGCCAGCCGAAGGCGCCACGCGAGCTCGTCGTCGCGCTTGCCAACGACACGATCGAGGTCGCCCATCCCCTGCTCGTCGAAAGCGAAGTGCTGCAGGATATCGAACTCATCGAGATCATCCGCAATCGGACGCTCGAGCATCAGCTCGCGATTACCATCCGCAATCATCTGAGCGCGCCGGTCTCCGATGCCCTGGTCGAGACCGACAATGTCGATGTGATCACGCGCCTGCTCGAGAACGAGAACGCCAAGATTTCGCAGAAGACCATGGAGTATCTGGTCGAGCAGTCGCAGCGTGTCGACGCCTATCAGAATCCGCTGCTGCGCCGCCCCGATCTCGAGCCGGCGCTCGCGCGCCGGATGTACTGGTGGGTCTCTGCCGCGCTGCGCAGCTTCATCCTCGATCATTTCGAGGTCGATCCCGGCATGCTCGACGCGACGATGGAGGCGACCGTCAAGGCGCTGGCCCGGGCGCCGTCCGAGGATGCCGTGTCTCGGGCCATGGAACTGGCCAACCGCCTGGCTGAAACCGAGGGCATCACCTTCGAGCTGATGCTGCGCACCCTGCGTCGCGGCGAGGTATCGCTGTTCATCGCCCTGTTCTCGAAATTCACGGGGGTACGCCCGGCGCTCGCCCGGCGGATCCTGTTCGAGCCGGGCGGCGAGGGCCTGTGCATCGCCTGCAAGGGGGCCGGTATCGACAAGCAATCCTTTACGGCGCTGTATCGCCTGACCCGCAAGAGCCAGTCCGGCGTCGAAGCGACGGGCGAGAACAGCGCGGCTGTCCTTCAGCTCTATGACGCGATCGCGCAGGATGCGGCCGAGGCGATGCTGCATCGCTGGCAGCGCGACCCCGAATTCCTCAAGGCTGTCTGGCAGGTCGAGCAGTTCTAGCGGCGTCTAGCAGCCGCATCAGGCAGCGTCGTGATCGATCGGCGGCGACGTTCGGGGCAGGGTGATCGTGACCATCAGGCCGTGAGGTTCGACATTGATCGCCGTGACGCCGCCACCATGCAGTGTGACGACCCTCTGGCAGATCGACAGGCCTAGGCCGGCGCCGCCGGTCTGCGAGTTTCGCGCCGGATCGACGCGATAGAACGGCTCGAAGAGATACTCGAGTGCGTCTTCCGGGACTCCGGGGCCGCCATCCTTGACGGTGACGACCACCTCGGTCGCGCCAACCGCTTCCAGTCGGATCTCGATCGGCACGGCGTCGGGCGTATAGAACAATGCGTTCCGCACGACGTTCTCGATCGCCCGGCGGAGCAATCCGGCATTGCCGAGACAGAACAACGGATCGCCCTGCGGCACGAAGATCAAATCTGCCGAGCGCCCATGGGCTTCATAGCGTGCGTCGGCCACGATATGGCTCACCAGCTCGGAGAGGTTGATCTCGGCGAACGGCACCGAGCTCGTGGCGACCCCGAGTCTTGCCAAGGTCAGCAATTCGCTGGCGAGCGCGGAGACGCCGTTGATTTCCGTCTCCATGCGGTCGAATTGTTTCGATATCAACGGCTTGTTTGCACGGCGCGCGAGTTCGAGGGCGACGCTGAGCCGCGCCAGGGGTGATTTTATCTCGTGGGAGATATCGCCGATCAGGCGCTGCTGCGCCTCGATCGCCGCCTCGAGCTCTCGCGTGCGCTCGGTGACCTTTTCTTCGAGCGTCTGATTCAGGCTCTCGAGATCCCGCACGAATTGTTCGCGTTCCTGAGCGGCGCGCTCCAGCCCCTCGGTCATGCGGTTGAAGGCTCGTGCGAGCGTCCCGAACTCGTCCGTGGTCAGAACCGGCGCTCGCGCGTCGAGCCGATCGGTATCGGCGATGTCGCTGACGACCCGGGTCAGGTCGAGCACCGGCTGGGTCAGCCGGTGCGAGAGCATCCGCGCGAAGCCCAGGATCGGCAGCGCCAGCAGGCCGCCGAGCAGCAA
>CAIUCF010000325.1 GCA_903897565.1 uncultured Rhodospirillales bacterium
GCCTCACGACCGCGGCGCATCCAGGCAAGGAGAACCCCATGTCAACCAGCCCACCGCCACGTGCCGGCGCCCTGCGCCACTTCGCTCTGCTCGGTCTCGTCGCAACCCTGGCTATCGCACCGGTCGGCGCGCCGTTCTCCGGCGTCGCGCGGGCCGATACCGGCTCGGGCGTCGCACTCCCTAGCTTTGCCCCGATGGTCGAAAAGATCTTGCCCGCCGTGGTCAACATCTCGGTCGTCCAGAAGCCGCAGACTGCGGATGCCGATCAGATGGACCCGGGCGACGGCGGCGGCGGACCCGATATGCAACAGGGCCCGGGCGCCGGGACGCCGTTCGACGACCTACTGCGCCGCTTCTTCGAGCAGCAGCAACAGGGTCAAGGTGGCGGCGGCATGCCGCAGCCGCCTTCCGGTCAGAAGGTCATGTCGCTCGGCTCGGGCTTCATCATCGACCCCTCGGGCTATATCGTGACCAATAATCACGTCGTCGGCGAGGGCGACAAGATCACCGTCATCTTCCAGGACAACTCCCGCCATCCGGCGAAGATCGTCGGCAAGGACGAGAAGAGCGACCTCGCCCTCCTCAAGATCCAAGCCGATAAGCCGCTGCCCTACGTCAAATGGGGCGACAGCGACAAGGCCCGCGTCGGCGACTGGGTCATCGCCGTCGGCGACCCGTTCGGCCTCGGCGGCACCGTGACCAAGGGCATCATCTCCGCCCGCGGCCGGCCGATCGCCGATTCGAGCTATGTCGACTTCCTGCAGATCGACGCCGCGATCAACAAGGGCAACTCCGGAGGCCCGACCTTCGATCTCGATGGCAACGTCATCGGTATCAACACCGCGATCTACTCGCCCAACGGCGGCAGCGTCGGCATCGGGTTCGCCATCCCGGCGAACACGGCGCGCCCCCTGATCGAGACCTTGAAAGCCCATGGCAAGGTCAGCCGCGGCTGGCTCGGCGTCCAGATCCAGGAGATCACACCGGAAATCGCCCAGGGCCTCGGCATGAACCCCGATCACCCGAACGGCGCCCTGGTGGCGACGGTGCAGCCGAATACCCCGGCCGCCGATGCCGGTGTGCAGAACGGCGACGTCATCGTCACCTTCGACGGCAAGCCGGTGGCGACGATGCGCGACCTGCCGCGGCTCGTAGGCGGCACGCCGATCGGCAAGATGGTCGATATCGGCCTGCTCCGCATGGGCAAGCCGCTGACGGTGACGGCCAAGCTCAAGGCATTGCCGGAAAGCCAGGTGGCCAGCGCGACACCCGACCAGGACAATCCGAGCGACGATCAGGCAGACCGCGCAACCTCGCTCGGCGCCTACCTCGCCAACCTCAACCCTGAAATCCGCAAGCATCAGGGCATCCCGAAATCGGTCCAGGGCGTCCTGGTCTCGCGGGTGAAGCCGAACAGCCCGGCTGCGGACAATGACATCGAGGCGGGCGACGTGATCGTCCAGATCAACCAGCAGCCGGTGACGAAGCCGCAGGAGGCGGTCGATCGCCTCGCCAGCCTCAAGGGCAAGGCCGTACTCCTGCTGATCAGCCGCCACGGCGACAATCGCTTCGTCGCGATTACCCCGGGCGATGATCTGGCCGGCA
>CAIUCF010000326.1 GCA_903897565.1 uncultured Rhodospirillales bacterium
AGTTCGACCTCTACTCGAACCTGGTCTACTCGACGGCATCTGCCAACACCTACACCAACTTTGCCCAGGGCGCCGAATGGGCCCGCGAAGTGTTCGTCCGCGCGACGTACTACTTCTAGTAGGAGCAGCCTGCGTCAGCCCCGATCTCGGCATTTCGCCGGGGTCGGGGGTCATCTACCAAGCCGGCTCAACTCAGGTTGGGCCGGTTTTTTATTGGCCGAATGAAGCCACTGACGGCCTGCCTTCCCAAGAAGTCGCCTGTGGAGAGATCTTTTTTCTTGAGCCGATGCATCCACCGGACCGGCCCGGACGTAGGAAGGATATAAAGATCGATCCTGGTGTTTATGGCTGGGCCGATCAATTGGGTTGCGACGCAGCCCAAGCATTAAGCGAGCCGGATATCTCGGCATGATGGGCGCCGCCGATGGTGCCAGGACTTGGAGATCACCGCTAAAAGCGTGCTTTTGAGTCAAATCGGAAAACAACAACGCGACTAGAGAGGAAACTCGAGATGCTGATACGGAAATACGACTTCAATTATGGCCGCCGTGAGCTGATGGCCAAGGGCGCGATGCTGGCCGGCACCGGCCTGCTCTCGCCGCTGTGGCCGCTGATCGCCAACGGCGCCGACATCACCAAGGCCTATCCGGAAGAGCTGCTCTCGGTCGACGCCTACACCAAGGGCGCCATCAAGACCGGCGACATCGTCGACGCCAGCAACGTCGATCACGTCAAGCCGCTGATAGCGCCGATCATGTACACCCAGATCAAGGAAATGGGCCGCCGGATCAAGATCGTGCCGACGGTCACCGACGTCAGCAAGATGTTCCCGAACGCGTTCCTGCAGGCGTCCGTCAGCAATGTCGGTAAGGCCAAGCTCGATGCCGACGGCAACGTCACGACGACCAGCGGCGGCCATTGGATTGGCGGCTTGCCGTTCACCGAGCCCAAGTCGGCGCTGGAGGTGTTCTCGAACCTGACCCTCAGCTGGGGCCGTCACGACAACGCGATCTACGCCATCAAGGACCAGGATATGGGTCCGGACGGTGAAGTCTCCTACGAATACGACTTCGTCTGGGTCGAAGAGAACGTCGCCTGCCGGCTCGGCGGCATCGGGCCCTATGCCGGTCCGCAGCACCAGGACAAGCTGCGCTACCAGACGGTCGTGTTCACGGCGCCGGCCGATTCCAAGGGCACGGCGTATCTGTCGACCTGGTACTACGATCAGCGCAAGTTCCCGGACCTCGTCGGTTACGTACCTGCCTTCAAGCGCGTGCGTAAGTTCCCGACCAACCAGCGGTTCGAGCCGTTGGTTGCCGGCATGACCCTGTACCTGTCTGACGCCTGGGCTGCCGGCGATCCGATGCTGACCTGGGGCGACTACAAGATCGTCGGCCGTCAACCGATGCTCGGCCCAGTCTCCGAAAACTGGCACGGCGATCTCGACAACTACATTGCGCCGACGCATGGTGGGCCGAAGGGCAAGACCTTCTTCGAGATCAACTACTCGATGTGCCCGGAATGCATCGTCGTCGACGCGACTCCGACCGGCTATCCGCGCGCGCCCGTCGGTCGCAAGCGGGTGTGGGTCGACGTCCGCAACATGCAGTTTGTTGCCTACGAGACCTATGACCGTCGCGACCAGTCGCTCAAGAGCTTTGAGCCGGTCTGGGGCCAGCGCGTCGTCAATGGCCAGGTGCTGATGAAGGAACGCGACGGCACGCCGGTGTGGTCCTGGACCCATGTGCATAGCCACGACATCCAGACCAACCGCATGACCCGCTTTACCCATGCCAAGGAGGTCGGCGGCGTGGAATCGGGCTTCAATGTCGACGGCCTGTATGACAAATACCTGACCGCGCAGGCGATCAACCGTCTCGGTACCTGATCGATCTATTGTCCCGGAGGCTTGACCCTGATTGGTTGGGCTTCCGGGATACGAAGGCAAAAGAAAACCCGGTTCGGCATTCCTGCCGAACCGGGTTTTTGTTTGGGACGTGACCCGGTTCAGTGTTTGTGCTTGCGGCACTCCTCCAATTCGGCGCGGGTCGCCAGCAGTTCGGCTTCGAGTTTCCCGATCTTCACGTCCTTCGGATTGGGCATGAACATACTCTGGATTTCCGTCGCCTTCATCTTGATGCGCTTGCCCTCGCTGGTGCCGTAGATGATCGTCGGATCGTCCCAGCTGCCGTAGTAGGGGAGGTTCTCCGGCGGCTCGGGGGTGACGAATTCGGCCACGAACTCATCGAACGGCTTGCCGCGCGCCAGGCGTGACTTGCGCTCGGCAGCCCGCGCCTGCTTCGTCGCTTCCTCGTCGACGATCAGGGTGCGGGAGTCGAAGACGACGAAGAAGATTTCGCGCGCGGTCTCATGCGAGATGAAATCTTCCTCGATGTCCTTGATGACCAGGGCAGGATCGCGCAGCAGCACGTCGCCATAGCCGGCGCCCGTACCCTGGCACATCATATAGACCTCGCCCTGCTGGCAGATTTCGAAGGTCATCGCCATTTCATGGGTCGAGTAGCGGCCACCCTCGATCGGCTGATTGTTCATCAGATCGAGAATGTCGAACTTGATCTTGCCGGGGTTGGTCGCGAGCTCGTTGAAGATGTTGATGTCGCGGATCTTGCTGAGGGCGTAGACCGGCGGGCCGTAGCCGCCGAACAGACCCTGCGACGGCGTGAACAGCGAGCCGGTGCAGCCGGTCATGAAGCCCCAGAAGCCGGTGCCGCGGACCGAGGAGATCATCTCATAGCCGAGGCCGCCGCGGTACTTGCCGAAGCCGACCCGGTCCTTGGCCAGGGTGAAGGCACCGAGGCGCACGATCGGCAGCTCTTCCTCGATGACTTCCATCTCGCCGATGTCGCAGACCGCGGCGAAGGGTGGCGAGACCGAATGCTCGCCATCGCGATGCGAGCGGCCACCTTGGCCGTTGCCGTTGATGTCGGCGCAGAAATTGCCGACATTCTCGCCGTTCTGGGTCAAGCCGCCATAGATGAAGGTCGCCGGCTGATCATACTGCGGCGCGACGACCGCGGTGTAGCGATGCGGCAGGCTGTAGCTGAACTTGGTCATCGGGATGACCGGAATGGTCATCGCCTTGAAGATCGGGATCAGGCTCATCGCCTGCGGCGTATCATTCGACGCATTCAGCAGCGACTTCTCGTCGAACAGCATCTCGATCGGCGAGAACACCGACATCGTCTGCGGCAAGTCTGGCCAGATGTTCTGGAGATAGGCTGTCAGGAACATCGTCTTGAGCGACGCTTGATTGGTATTGATCGAGCGATTGAGGAATTCCGGTGACGAGCCGCGGAAGTCGCAGGTCATCTTGTCGCCCTTGACCGTGATCGCCAGGCTGAACTTCAGCAGGGCGTTCTCGCGCAGTGTCGAATCCGGGAAGGTCAGGACGCGGGTGGTGCCGTCGGGGAGTTCCTCGATGCGCCGCCGCACTTCGATCAGCACGTCTTCGAGATTCTTGCGCAGGGTGCCGATCAGCAACTCCTCGCCATGATCCTCGAGGATCCTGAGGACGCGCTGGCGCAGGCGCAGCACCGCGTGCAGCTTGACCTTCATGTCCTCGAACTGCAGCTTGGGATCGCGCACCGAGTTCTGCAGGAAGGTCACGAGGTCGCGCTTCAGTTCGAAGTTCTCGACGACGCGGAACGGCGACATCTTGAGGCCTTCGTCGAACCGGCTCTCCGCCGAGGGCGGCATGCCGCCCGGTTCGGTCGCGCCGTTCTCGCCTTCATGGATCGTCGTCGAGACCCAGCAGATCAGCTTCTCCTTCCAGTACACCGGCATCATCATTGACTGGTCGGTGTTGTGGATGCCGCCGTAGCGGGCGTCGTTATGGATAAAGCCGTCGCCTTCCTTGATCCCGACGGTGCGATCATTCTCCCAGTATTTCAGGATGAACTTGATCGGGTAGTGGCAGCAGGCGGCGAAGCCGACGACGCCATGCGGCGCGATCATCGAGAGGTCGCCGTTGGCCGTGTAGATCGAGGCGACGATGTCGCCCCATTTGGCACCCGGCGCCGCGCCCATCTGCTCGACCATGGTATTGCCCTCGTCGAGGGCAGCCAGGATCAGGCCGCGCACCTGGTTGACATGATGCGGGTCGAGCCCGGCGTTGAGGATCTTGTCCTCGATCTCGCTGCGCGGTCCGATGCAATGGTCGCGCATGATCTCCGGATCGGGTCCGTAGAACAGCTGGTTGTCTTTGAGGAACTTGTTGAGAAGTTCCTTGTCGTCCCCTGCGGGGCTGATGTGGTTCATGGCGTTCTCCTCCAGAATGAGATCACGGTCCGGCCGTTGGCTCAGCCTTCGATCCGTGTAAACCAGACTGCTTTTTGTTCGGCGGCGCGGAAGCGCCAACCGGGCTCGACGAGATAGCTGGTCGCCTTGGTCACCACCAAAGCGGGACCGTCGATTTCGGTCTGCGGCGTCAACGCCTCGTCGTCATAGATCGGTGTGTCGAGCGCCGTGTCGAAGCCGACGAAATGACACGGTCGGTGGCTGACCGGCGGCGGCGGCGCGACGGGGTCGCCCGACGGCCGAATGCCCGTGAACGTCACGCCCGGCTGCGTCACGAACGAGCAGACCCGGATCGTGTTGATGCGGACGCCGGCCTCGGTGACCTGGCTGCCTTCGCCGAAGCGCTCGCCATAGCGCTGATGGAACTGTTCCATCAGCTTCAGCACGTCGCTCTGCCCGCCGAGGCGATGGATGTCGGTGACCACCGCGGTGGTGACGCGCTGGTTGCCGTAGCGCATATCGAGTTCGAGCCGATACTCGACTTTCTCGGCGGCGAAGCCCTGGCGCGTCAGGTCTTCGCGACCGCGCCGCTCCAGTTCCTCGACCCGGCTGTTGAACAAGGCGTAGTCGGTGAACAGCGATTTCTGGTTGGCGTCGAACAGCACGGTCCAGGTGCTCATTTCATGGATGTGCAGCTGGTTCATGTTGCCGGCGCCGACCGCCGAGAACACCGATGCGAAGGGCGGGGCGAGGATCTTCTTGACGCCGAGCGCGCGGGCGATGCCGCAGGCATGCAGCGGGCCGTTGCCGCCATAGGCCAGGATCGTGAAATCCTCAGGCTCGTAGCCGCGGGTCCGCAGCTCGCGGGCGATGCCGTTCGCCATGTTCATGTCGACGGTGCTCTTCATGATCTTGCAGGCGCCGATCACGTCCATGTCGAGCTGGTCGGCCAGGTCTTCCATGGTCTGCTTGGCGCGCCGCGGATTGAGCTTGATGCGGCCGCCGGCGTAGTTGCCGGGATCGAGATAACCGAGCATCAGATCGGCATCCGTCACGGTCGGCTTCTGGCCGCCGCGATCGTAGCAGGCGGGGCCAGGGTCGGAGCCGGCGCTTTGCGGTCCGACCTGAACCGTGTCGTACATGCGATCGTAGGAACAGATCGAGCCGCCGCCGGCGCCAAGGGTCACGAGATGGACCATCGGCACGCTGACCATCCAGCGCTCGATCTCGGGGTTGAAATCGTAATACTTCACGCCGCCTTCGACGACGATACCGATATCGAAGCTGGTGCCGCCCATGTCGGTGGCGACGATGTTGCCGAGTTCGGTCTGCAGCGCCAGATGTTCGCTCGCGGCGATGCCGGAAACCGGGCCCGAATGCACCGTCTGCAAGGCATCGGTCGAGTTGAGCTGCGCCATGCCGCCGGAATTATGGTTGCACAGCATGGGCTTGGTATAGCCGGACTGACGCAGGTTCAGCTCGAGCGTGCCGAGGCCGTAATACATGGTCGAATGCAGGAAGCCGTCCATAATCGTCGACATGGCGCGGGCATACTCGCCCTTGCGGCCACCCACCTGATGCGACAGCAGCATCGGGATCGCGCCCAGCATGTGGCCCGGATACTCGTCGAGGAACACCTCGCGGATACGCAGCTCGTGCTTCGGGTTGACGACCGAGTTGGCGAGCGTGACCACGATCGCCTCGGCGCCCTTGTCGACGAGCAGGCGGAGCTTTTCGCGCAGATCGTCCTCGTCGAGCTCAAGCAGGATCTCGCCCTTGAAGTCGATGCGCTCACGCACGGTCTGGATCATCGGGATCGGCACGATCGGATCGGGCCGCTGCGCGTTGGGGACGTCCATCTGCTGCTTGTGCGGCAGCCCGACGGCGTAGCCCTTGGCGCGGGACAGCGGCACCGAGCTGCGGAAGCCCATCGTCGTCAGCATGCCGAGCCGCGGCCCCTTGCGCTGGATCAGCGCATTGGTGCCGAGCGTCGTGGCGTAGCGGACGGAATCGACCTGGCTCAGCAGATCGCGTTCGCTGGTGCCGAGCTCCTCGCAGGCGTTGCGCAAAGCTTCATTGAAGCCGAGCGCCAGATTCTGATGCGTCGTGAGCGCCTTGCTCTCGATGTATTTGTCGTCCCAGGCGACGAAACAATCCGTGAATGTCCCGCCGATATCGACCGAAACCCGCTTCATTGCATATTCTCCGCTTCTTCTTCGTCGAGGCGTTCGTTTCAGTGATTATGGGTGTGTCGGCGCTTGCTCGCCGGCGGCTCGTTGCCGACCGGCGGGACCAGGACCTCTTCGCGATGCTTCCACTGTTCCTTCATGGCGTCGATATCGAACTCGATGTCGCGCAGCGGCGGATGGCCCGGAGGCAGATACTCGGTCTCCATCATCGTGCCGCAGTCGGGGCAGTAGTACTCGATCAGCCGGCACCATTCGGGATCCGGCGAATAGGTGCGGACGTATTTCGTCGGGTCGAGCAGCGGCTTGTGGATCTCGCGCGGATCGCGGTTGTAGGCCAGCAGCCCGCGCTTGTAGTTGTCACGGGCGGAGATCAGCACCTTGTCACAATGGCGACATTCCCACATCTCGGTATCGAGATTGATGCGGAGGTTTTCGGTGATGAGAACTTTCATGGCGGTCCCTCGACTTGATTATTTATTGGACGCGTTCGGCGCCGTGTTCACACGCGGGTCAGGAGAATGTCGCCGCTGTCATTGAGCTCAAAACGCCAACCTTGATCGATCAGGCAGGTGTAATACGGATCTTCGAGCACGGCCGGGCCGTCGGCCGTGACCCCGCGAGCTTGTTCTTCGATCCGATAGAGCGGCAGCGAACGATTATCGCCGCCAACCACAACCGAGCGCTTGCCGCTCGCGGTCGCCGCTGCGTGGCCGCTGCCGAACTTGCCCTTTACCACCGGCTGCAGGATAGAACGGGTCGCGTTGACGATCACCGAAATCCGGCCGTTCTTCGGCAGATTGCCGGGGAGCTTCGCGTCGCTCAGGGGATGGAGTGTCGCGACGCCGTCGACGCTCACCTTGAGCAGCTGCTCGAGCGTGCACTGGTCGAGGGAAAATCCCTCGGCATACATGCCGCGCTCGGCTCGCGACAGGAGACTCTTCAGGACCTTGTCCAGGGCGGCGTCGGTCGCCTCGGGCAGGGCCGCCTCATAGTCATGGGCGATATCGGAGAAGCCGATGCCATAGGCGGAGAACACCGCGGCAAGCCCGGGGATCAACACGCGGGTGATGCCCGCCGCCTCGGCGACTTTGCAGACCACGAAGGGACCGGCGCCGCCGAAGGCCGCCAGCACCGTATCCTTGTGGAGATGCGTGTATTCCTTGAGGTTGGCGGCCACCTTCTCGACCCAGGCCTTGGCCATCGCTGCCATGGCGAGATCGATCGAGATCCCGAGCGGCTTCGCCACGCGCTCCTCGATGGCGCCGCGGGCGCGATCGAGGTCGATCTTCAATTCGCCGCCGAAGAAGGAGTTCGGGTCGAGCAAACCCAT
>CAIUCF010000327.1 GCA_903897565.1 uncultured Rhodospirillales bacterium
CCCCTTCTGTTCAGATCAGGAATTCAAGATGGCGCGTCCAGTGATCGGCATTATCGGCGGCAGCGGGCTCTATCAGATCGACGGCTTGACCGATGTGCGCTGGGACGCGGTGGCGAGCCCCTTTGGTGCGCCTTCGGACGAATTCTGTTTCGGTCGGCTCGCCGGCGTCGACGTCGTGTTCCTGCCACGCCATGGCCGAGGCCATAAGATCTCGCCGAGCGAGATCAACTACCGCGCCAATATCGACGCCCTCAAGCGGGTCGGCGTCACCGATATCCTCAGTCTGTCGGCGGTGGGCGGCTTGCGCGAGGAATTGCCGCCCGGGACCTTCGTTCTGGTCGACCAGTTCATCGACCGCAGCTTCGCCCGCACCAAGAGTTTCTTCGGTACCGGCTGCGTCGCCCATGTCTCGATGGGTCATCCCGTCTGCTCTCGCATGGGCAAGGCGCTGCGCAGCGCCGGCGACACCGCGGCGGTGCCGCTGGTGCCGGGCGGCACCTATCTGGTGATGGAAGGCCCGCAATTCTCGACCAAGGCCGAGAGCGAGCTCTATCGCAGCTGGGGTTGCAGCGTGATCGGGATGACGAATATGCCGGAGGCCAAGCTCGCCCGCGAAGCCGAGATTTGCTACGCCTCGGTCGCCATGGTCACCGATTATGACTGCTGGCACCCTGATCACGATCACGTCACCGTCGACATGGTCATCAAGGTTCTGCACGACAACGCCGACAAGGCGCGGGCCCTGGTCAAGCAGGTGGTCCCGGCGCTCGGCGCGCATGAGGGTCCCTGCCATGCCGGCTGCCAGACCGCGCTCGAATACGCCCTCATCACCGCGCCTGACGCACGCGACCCGGCGGTACTGGCCAACCTCGACGCCGTCGCCGGTCGGGTGCTAAAATAGGGTTGTCGAGGGACAGGTCCTTCTCCGCCCTTCAGGGGGGCGAAGGATTTAGGATGAGGTGGGTATCGAAACCTGCGCGCTGTGTCTGCCGCACCCACCTCACCCCGGCCCTCTCCCCCCTGAAGGGCGGAGAGGGGGTATCTATACAGGTCCAGCAGGAAGCTGAGGAGCAGGGCGATGAAGGTTGACGGCAAGATGATGCGGACCATCTGGCCCGCAGGTCACGGTGCGGTCGCCATCATCGACCAGACCCGGCTGCCCCATGAACTCGTGACGATCAAGCTGCACACGCTGGAAGAGGCCGTGGTCGCCATCAGCGCGATGCAGGTCCGCGGCGCGCCGCTGATCGGCGCGGCGGCCGCTTATGGCGTTGCCCTCGCCATGGAGCATGACGCCAGCGATGCCGGCCTGCAAAAGGCGCTGCGCATGCTCGGCCAGACGCGGCCGACGGCGGTCAATCTGCACTGGGCACTCGACCAGATGAAAGCCGCCCTGATCAACTATCCGGCCGCCGATCGTGTGCCGATCGCCTGGCGCATGGCCAACGAGATCGCCGACGAGGATGTCGGTACCAACATGTCGATGGGCCGCCATGGCCTCGATCTGATCAAGGCCAAACGGCATGCCGATGGCAAGCCGGTGCAGATCCTGACTCATTGCAACGCCGGCTGGCTCGCTACAGTCGACGCCGGCACCGCGACCGCGCCGATCTACGCAGCCCATGACGCCGGCATTCCCGTCCATGTCTGGGTCGACGAGACCCGGCCGCGTAACCAGGGCGCCAGCCTGACCGCCTGGGAGCTCGGCAAGCATGGCGTGCCCCACACCGTGATCGTCGACAATTGCGGCGGCCATCTGATGCAGCATGGCATGGTCGATCTCGTCATCGTCGGTACCGACCGTACGACTGCGACCGGCGACGTCGCCAACAAGATCGGGACCTATCTCAAGGCGTTGGCGGCCCGTGACAATGACGTGCCGTTCTATGTCGCCCTGCCGTCGCCGACGATCGACTGGAACCTTGCCGACGGCGTGCGGGAGATCCCGATCGAGCAGCGCCATGCCAGCGAGGTCACCCATATTCAGGGCCGCGCGCCGAGTGGGGAGATCCTCTCGGTCCAGGTCACGCCCGACGGCAGCCACGTCGCCAATTACGGCTTCGACGTCACGCCGGCACGGCTGATCACCGGCCTCATCACGGAACGCGGCGTCTGCCCGGCCTCACGCGATGGGTTGCTGTCGCTGTTTCCGGAGAAGCGCGGCCTGGCGGCGGGCAGATGACGACTGCACTTCCCGATACGCAGGCGCTGCGCCAGGACCTGATCGCAGCCGCGCGACGGCTCGTCTCCAGTGGGCTTACCCGCAATACCAGCGGTAACATCAGCCACCGCGTGGCGGGTGGCTTCCTGGTGACACCGACGGGCATGCCCTATGAGATCCTGGAGACGGCGGATATCGTGTTCGTCGATGATGTCGGCGACGCCTTCGGCCGGCGGCTGCCGTCTTCGGAATGGCGAATCCATTTCGATCTGTTCGCGGCACGTCCTGAAATCGGCGTGGTACTCCACGCCCATTCGCCGTTCTCTACCAGCCTCGCCTGTCTCGG
>CAIUCF010000328.1 GCA_903897565.1 uncultured Rhodospirillales bacterium
CCGCCTGTCGAAGGATTGCTCATGCGTCCTGCCGGTTGGAGTTCAGTAGGCCGATCCGGGACCGTCGGCGGCGAGGCCGAATTCGGCCAGCAGATCGGCATGGTGGCGACGGGCGACATCGGGGTGCGAGCGCAACCGCCCCTTCAGGTAGTTCTGCCCGGATTGACGGAACAGCGGGTTGTTCGGATCGGGCTCGCGCAGCCTGACCTGTGCCGCCAGGTCTGGCGGCAGGTGCAGCAACGGAATCTCGGCGTCGAGCCGCGGCCCGAGGAAATAGGCGACGGAAATGCGATCCACCCCCGCCGGCGGCGCGATCACCCGATGCACCGTCGAGCGCAGGTAGCCTTCGGCCGCGAGTTCGAGGGATTCGCCGATATTGATGATGAACGCGCCGGGGATCGGCGTGGCGTCGATCCAGCCCGACGCGGTCTGGACCTGAAGCCCGCCGACCTCATCCTGCAGCAGTGCCGTGAGGATACCGCTGTCGTTATGCGGGCCGACGCCCTGATCGTCGCGGCCGGGCGCGCGGCCCGGGTAGCGAATGATCTTGAGCAAATGATGGGGCGCGTCGCCATAGATCGGCGCGAAGGCGTCCTCGTCCTGGCCGAGGGCGAGCGCGAACGCGCGCAACACCTTGATCAGCATGGCGCCGACCTCGTCCTGCCATTGCAGCAGCGCCGGCTTGAGACCGGGCACGGCGTCGGGCCATTGGTTAGGTCCCTGCAACCGCGCCCAGGCGGGCACGCCCCGGCCGGGCGGGATGACATCGCGCTCGGCGCCGATATCGATCTGCTCGCGCCAGTCCGGCTTGCCGCGGGTGATCTCGGCCCCGACCCGGGTATAGCCGCGGAACTGTGGCGAGTTGACCATCTCGATCGCCAGTTTCTCAGACTCCGGCAAGGCGAAGAAGCGCCGCGATTCCGCCTGGACCCGGGCGATCAAGTCATCGGAGATGCCGTGGCCGACCAGATACAGGAACCCGACCTCATGCGCCGCCCGGCCGAGTTCGGCGCAGAACGCGGCGCGTTCCGCCGGCCCCCCGTCGAAGCGGCTGAGATCGAGGATCGGGAGATGGAAGCTGGTCTCGGAAAGGAGCATCGGGTCACTCGGTATTCTCAACGGGTCCGCGCAATCCTGCGGGACCTCTCCTCTATCGCATCGCCTCCCCGTCATTGCGAGCGCAGCGAAGCAATCCAGAATTGCGCGATGGCTCTGGATCGCTCCGCGGCGTTCGCGATCACGGAGAATCTGTCAGAATTCATGCCCCTGCAACACCCAGTCGCGCTGCAGCCGGGCCACATCGAGGCGGTCGCGCTGCCCGGTTTCGACGAAGGGGATGAAGCTCTCGGTCGCCACCGCGCCGAGCCCGGTAAGCGCGCGGTAGGACGAGGATTCCTGCCACGCCCGTACCGCGTCGATCGACGACCAATGCGTGATCAGCGTGTAGAGCGCGCCATCGCCCGGTGCCGGCGCCATCGCCAGCGGTCCCACGAAGAGATAGGGCTGGGTCTCGAACTCGTCGTGCAAGGTCTCGAACCGCTGGGCGCCGTGTGCCTCGAGGTCCGACAGTGCCGCAGTCACGGCCGCGAGACCGGCAGGATCGAGCGGCGTCGACACCCGCAATCGCGTCTCCACCATGATGCGGTCGCCATAGGCCTCGGCAGCCACCGGCTGGCGCCATTTGCGAATATAGAGCGCCGTCCAGAAGCTCTCATAGGCCGATTTCTGCACGGCGAGATGGACCGGGTGCTGATGCCAGGCCTCCATATCGTCCTGCGTGGCGAAACGGACGCCGAAATACAGCCAGCTCGAATCATGGATGGTGCCGCCATAGACCGCGGTGAAGCCGGGCTGGCTCATGCTCATCGGGATCATGCTGCCCTGGAAGAAAGCCCAGCGCGCTTCCATGCCCGGAATCACCTTGAACCCCGCCTCCATCACGGTGAGGCTCTGCGGCACGGCACTCGAACTCATGCGATTCCCCCGGGGGTTTTCTTGCTTGATGACAGCAACGGTAGCGGAATTCCGGCGGTTCGGTAAGGTATTCGAGGATCCAGGGGACGGTGAGATGACGATGATCCCGATGGGATACATGCTGAAGAAGGTTGCACCACCGCCTGGGTGGGTAGGTGCTCCATCAGTGGAGCAGGTCCTTTCGTTGAGCAGTCACGTCAACGACAACTTCACCGACTATATCGATTTCTGGCGGCACAATCGCTGGTGGCTGTTCGATCGCCCGGAGATCATGCTGGAGATCGCCCACGAGCAGAAGATCGATACGACGGGTCTGACCCTGTTCTACTACGAGGCCTTCGATCACGAGTATGACGCCGACGAAGGAATCTGGCGGCAGATAGAGCCAGATGACGGGTGTGCGACGCAGGTGGAGGTCCCAAAAGTCAAAAGCCTTCGAGGCTACGATGTCGTCACCTACGAAATGCGCAACGCTCCAGAATGTTCGCCGCTTTCTTGCAATTGCATGGCCCAGGAACTGCCG
>CAIUCF010000329.1 GCA_903897565.1 uncultured Rhodospirillales bacterium
CGTCGTCAATGCCGGCGGCTTCCTGCTGATCCGTTTCGCCGACGTCATGATCCTGGCGCCGGGCGTGCTGGCGCTGCTGGTGGTCGTCGGCGGCTTCACGGCCCTGTTCGCGGCGCTGGTGATGCTGACCCAGCCCGCGGTCAAGTCCGCCCTGGCATGGTCGACGGTCGCGCAGATGGGCTTCATGATCCTGGAATGCGGGCTCGGTCTGTTTCCGCTGGCCCTGCTCCATATCGTCGCCCACTCGCTCTACAAGGCGCATTCCTTCCTCGCCGCAGGCGGCGCGGCGGCGCGGGTCGCCGCGATCCATCGCCCGGGACCGGTCGCCATCCCCGATGCCGGCGCGGTCGGCCGCGCCTTCCTGCTGGCGCTGGCGATCTTCGCGCTGGTCGGTCTCGGTTTTGGTTTCCAGCACAAATCGCCGCAAGGCATCGCCCTCGGCGCCATCCTGATCCTGGGCGTCGCTTATATGCTGGCCCAGGGCCTCGCCGACGCCGCGCCGCGGGCACTGACCCGGCGCACCATCGCCTATGCGATCGTGACCTCGATCAGCTATTTCGCGCTGCAGAGCCTGGCGACCTGGCTGACGTCGGGGTGCCTGCCGACGCCGCCGACGGCGGGTGCCCTGGAATGGACCTTGATCGCCCTGGCGGTCGCGAGCTTCGGCTTCGTCGCCGTCATCCAGGCGATGTTCCCGCTTTGGGCCAGTCATCCCGCCGCCGCCGGGCTGCGGGTGCACCTCTCGAACGGCTTCTACGCGAACGCCATTTTCGACCGGCTGCTGGGCAGCTGGTCCGTCGACACCGCATCCTGATCTGCCGGAGAATTGTCATGTTACTGGAAGCCACAGCCCCGCACGTCGAAGTCCCGGCGCTCGACCGGGCCGTCGACGCCGCGATCCGCGCCATTCCGCCGGCCTGGCCGCTGGCTGCGAGCGTCGCGGTCAATCCCTTCCTCGGCCAGGCGGAGGATACCCTGGCCGAGGCCGGCGCGAGACTGCGCCGGGTCGCGGGCGTCGCCGTGACGATGCCGCGTGCACTGTATCTGGAAAAGCTCGCCGCCGGGCAGGTGACCGGGGCCGATCTGGCGGAAGCGCTGGCGGCGGCGCCCGCGGCGCTACGGCCGGTCGATACGGCCGCGTTGCGTGCCGCGGCGGCGCTGCCGGCGCCGAGGCCCGAAGCCCTGCCCACTGTCGCCGATCTCGCCGCGCAGGCTTCGGGGGTGGACTGGCCGCGGGTGATCGCGGAGCGCCTCGGCGCCTGGGCCGCCGGCTATTTCGACGAGGGGCAGGCGCTGTGGTCGGCGCCGCGGGGCAAGGGCGCCTATGCCGCCTGGCGCGGGGTCGCGACCCATGACCTGACGCCGGAGATCCTCGGCCTCGGCGGCTTCGCCGGGATGGTTGCCGCGGCGCCGGAGCGCTCCGGCGAAGCCCTTGCCGATGCGGTCCAGCGGCTCGGGCTCCCGGTTGCCGCCGGTACCAGCTATTTCCATCAGCTCCTGACGACGCTCGGCGGCTGGGCGCAATACGCCCGCTACCGGCTGTGGCAGGCCGAGCTCGTGGGCGGCAGCGACGATGCGATCGCGGATTGTCTCGCGATCCGGCTGTTGTGGGAGGTGGCACTGCTGGAACGCTATGGCGCGCGCATCGCCGCGCGCTGGCGCGAGATCGCCGTCGCCCATGCCGCGCCGGTGGTCGCGACCGCGGATGATGTCGTCGACGCCATCCTGCAGAGCGCCGTCGAACGCGCCGCGCAGCGCGAGATCGCCGATCAGCTGATCGCAGCGGCGCCGCCCCCGACCCAGGAGCGTCCGGCACTCCAGGCCGTGTTCTGCATCGACGTCCGTTCCGAGGTCTTCCGTCGCGCTCTGGAAGCGCAGGCACCCGAGTGCCAGACGCTTGGGTTCGCCGGGTTCTTCGGCATGGCGACGGCGCATCGGCGGTTCGCCTCGGA
>CAIUCF010000330.1 GCA_903897565.1 uncultured Rhodospirillales bacterium
GCGTCGCCTATTTCTCGATCCCGATCACCCTCGCGACCTTCCTCCGCCGCCGACCCGATCTCGGCTTCGGCTGGATCGCCTGGCTGTTCGCCGTCTTCATTCTCGCCTGCGGCACCACGCATATCTTCGGGATCTGGACGCTCTGGCATCCTGATTACGGCATTGAGGGATTGGTAAAGCTATTCACCGGCATCGTCTCATTGGCGACGGCGGCCGTATTGTGGAAGAATCTCCCTGCGCTGATCGCGCTCCCGAGCATCACCCAGATCAGCGCTATGAACGAGGAGCTACAGGCCGAGATTCGCGAGCGCCGGGCCGCCGAGCAGAAGCTCACGAGCCTTAATATGGAGCTGGAGAACCGGGTGCTCGCCCGGACCGCGGAACTCACGATCCTCAATCGCTCGTTGACGAAAAGCGAGGAACGGTTCCGCCAGGTCGTGGAATCGACACCCAGCGCCATGGTGATGGTCGACACCACCGGCCGGATCGAAATGATCAATGCTCAGGCGGAGACCCTGTTCGGCTATCCACGGACCCAGCTGATGGGCCGCTCGATCGATGTCCTGGTGCCCGAACGCTATCGCAGCGGCCACCCCTCGCTGCGTGCCGCTTTCCTCCAGGCCCCGCAATCACGACCAATGGGCCTGGGTCGCGACCTCTACGCGATGCGCCATGACGGGACGGAATTCCCGGTGGAGATCGGCATCAACCCGATCGACACCGATGATGGCACCAAGGTGCTGTCGATGATCGTCGACATCTCGGATCGCAAGCAGAAGGAAGAGCGGATCAGCGCCGCCCTCAAGGAGAAGGATATCCTGCTCGCCGAGATCCACCACCGCGTCAAGAACAACCTGCAGATCGTCCATAGCCTGCTCGATCTCCAGTCGTCGCGGGTCACCGATACCGTCGCCCGCGGCATGCTCCGCGAGAGTCGCAATCGCATCAACTCCATGGCGATCGTCCACCAGGCCCTCTACGGCTCGGACGATTTGCGCCGGGTCGATTTCGCGACGGTGCTAAGAACGCTGGTGCCCCATCTCGCGGCGTCTTACGCGCTCGATGAACATCGTGCCCGCGTCACCATCGACGCAGCGCCCGTCCACCTACCGCTTAATTCGGCGATCCCTTGCGGATTGATCGTCAACGAACTGGTGTCGAACACTTTCAAGCACGGCTTTCCCGAGGGCACATCAGGAGACATCCTCGTCAGCCTCCAGGAGGCAGAGGATGGCGAGGTGATATTGACGGTTTCAGATACCGGCGTCGGGCTTCCGGATTCATTCGATCTCGGGACGACCCCGTCCTTAGGGCTCAAGCTCGTCAACCTGCTCGCCAGCCAACTCGAGGGCGACATCACCATCGAACCGCGCGAGCCGACCCGCTTCACGCTGCGTTTTGCCCTCCAGCCCCGCGCCGGCACTACATCAGAATGAGCGCCTGGGGCAGGCAGACCGTCACGATGGTGCCGACCCCAGGCTTGCTCTCGATCATGAAACGGCCGTCATGCAGTTCGGTCATGCGCTTCGCCAGCGACAATCCCAGTCCCGTCCCCTGGTAGCGGCGGGAAAGCACGCCGTCGATCTGCTGGAACGGCATCAGAGCAATCGCGATCTCCGCCTCCGTCATGCCGATTCCGGTGTCTGCAACACTGACTCGGATCTCGCCATCGTCCGCGCGCGCCGCGGCGATCGTCACGCTCCCTCCGGACGGTGTGAACTTGACGGCGTTGGAAAGCAGGTTGAGCAGGATCTGCTTGAAACGCAGCGGGTCGATCATGACCAGCGGCAGGTCGGGCGTGCTCTTCGTCGCTATCGCAACCCCGGCGCTTTCCGCCGAGCCATAGATCATGCTGCGGCAGGAATCGATGACCACGGCGAGGCGTGTCGCCTCCGGATGGAGTTCGAACCGCCCAGCCTCCATCTTCGACAGGTCGAGGACATTGTTGATCAGATTGAGCAGATGGCCCCCGGCATCGTGGACGTAGCCGCCGTATTCGCGATAAACCGGCGGGGCGATCCCGCCCATGACCTCGTCGCGGATGATCTCGGAAAATCCCAGTATCGCATTGAGCGGGGTGCGAAACTCATGGCTCATGCTGGCCAGGAATTCCGACTTGGCCCGGTTCGCGCGTTCGGCCTCCCGACGGGCCAGCAGCAGCATTTCCTCGCGCTGGACCTGCTCGGTGATGTCGCGTCCGGTCCCGCGATAGCCGACGAAGCGCTCCTGGCCATCGAAGATAGGATCGCCGTTGACGCTGAAATGTCGGATCGCCCCGTCGCCGCCGACCTGCTCGAACTCGAAATTCCGGAACGGAAGATGCGCTTCGAGATCGGCCCGATGCCGCTCCCGAAGCGCGTCATCGATTGACTCGCCGATCAGTTCCAGCCTGGTCTTGCCCGGCATGTAGAGTTCGGTGACCGCCTGCCGCCCGCCTTCACCGCCGGCAATCCAGGTAAAGCGGTACTGGTCATCCTGTTCCCAGAACCAGTCCGAAGACATCGCCGAGAACTTGCGGAAAATCTGCTCGCGTGCGCGCGACGCCCGCTCCATCTCGCCGCGTGCCAGCCCCATCTGGATCGTCGCATGCAGCTCGCGCTCGGAAAACGGCTTGAGTAGATACCCAGATGGATTGGTTTCACGGGCCCGCTGGATCGTCGCCTCCTCGGCATAGGCCGTCAGGTAGATGACCGGGATGAAGCGAGCCTTCGGGATTCTCGCCGCGGTCTCGATTCCGTCGATCGCGCCTTGAATATTGATGTCCATGAGGACCACGTCGGGTCGGGCCTCGTCGAGTAGCCTGAGGGTATGCTCCCCGGTCGCCGTCACCGCGACGACCTGATAGCCGAGGCGGCCCAGTTGCTCCCGCAGATTAAGCGCAACGACCGCCTCGTCTTCGACAACCATAACACGTGTCGCAGACATCGCCACCTCCACCCCGCGTCAGAGGGCACAGCCCGGGCCCCACCATCCTGACGTGTTGATGAGGCAAATTAATATGCTCCTGCCGATCATCCTAGCAGCCTCGGGATGGGAACAGAAGAACTCTATTTTCTGGGATTATTATCGTCTGCCCGGATCGCGTCAGGCCATCAATGTCGCAACCGTAAGGAGGCGATCTCGTCAAATCGGCTCGGGATCAGGTCGGTCTCGGGAAGGCTGCCTCCAAAGCGTCATGCGACTCCGAGCCGAGTTTCCACAATGCATGAACGAATGGCGCGAGATCGAGAACCGTTCCCGACAGGACAAGGGCCTCGAGGCTCGCGGCGGCCTCGCCCAGAGCAATCATGCCCACGGCGCTACTCGAGCCGGCGATCTGGTGCGCGAGCAGTCGCACCGTATGGGGATCGGGAGCCTCGCCGAGTGCGCCGAGTTTCTCGATCAGACCCCGGCCATGGACCAACTGGATGCCGACCACGCGCTCGAGCCGGACACGGCCGATCTGGCGCTCCAATTCCTCGGTCGCCTCGCGATCGATGAGATCTTTCCTCATGTCCGATCCTCCCCGCTGGGCCGACGCAGGAGAAATTCGCGGCCGAGCTTTACCCGCGCCTCGCCATCATACGCGATGATATCGGCGGTCGCGTAGGTTTCCGTCCAATGCTCGGGCAGGAACGATCCGGTGCCGACGACATCGACGGGCGCGCCCGCCATTGCCAGGATACGACATTTGGCCGGGGAAAACCCGCTCGACGCCACGATGCGAACGGCAGGGAAGCCGGCATCGTCCAGCGCCTCGCGCAGCCGCCAGACGGCGGCGGCGGAAACCCCCGTGCCGATCAGGTGCCGCAGTTCCTCCTCGGTACGATAACCACGGGTTGCGTTGGGCGCATGGCGATCCAGCACCGCATAGGAACGCGCCGGGTCGAGCCCCTCGCAATAGCGCCCGCCATGGGTGTCGAGCCGGAACGACAGGCCGCCACTCGCGGCGAATTCGGGAAAGCGCCGGCACACCGCCAGCGCATCCGTGATCTCCAGGCCGAAGTAATCGACCAGCACCGTCATCGGCTCATCCGGATAGGTCTCGCGATACATCTCGGCGGCCCGCAAGGTCGAGCCGGCATAGCCGATCAGGGCGTGCGGCATCGTCCCGAGCCCGGTCTCGCGACCGAAGAAATGTGCGGTATCGCCCGTCGCGTTGCCGATGAAACCGACGACGTCGGCCTGGCGCTGCGCCGCCGCCGAGCCGACGCTCGCGGCGTAGGCCATCATTTCCGCCATCTCGGCGCCCGCGCAGTGACGGGCATCCATCGCCAGGAACGCGGCGTTCGGCAGTTCCAGGCACATGGCGCAAGCGTTATAGGCGGCGACACAGGCGGCCCCGAGACGCTGCAGATACAGTGTCTCGAGATCGACGAGTTGGAACAGCGAGCCCGTGATCGTCAGCATCGGCTCGCCGGCGCCGACCAACTCGCCTTCCTGGCGGAGCACGTCGATCGCGAAGACGGTATTTCGTTCCGTCGCCGCCTGGGCGAGGAAGTCCAGCGCAAACCGCGGCGCCGCCAGTACCGGTCGCCGCATGAACACGGCGTAGGTTACATTGGCGTCGCCATGGCGGCCGACGATCTCCTTGGTGCGCAGGAAGTAGTGATCGGTGAAACGCGCCACCTCTCCCGGCCCCGTCTGACGGCGGGGTTCACCCATCGCAGGAGGCCGGGAAAAGGTCATCGTGTTGCCGCTCGCGCCGCTATGAGGCCAGGGCGGGCCGCGCCACGCCTTGCGCGATCGCCTGTCGCCGGGCTTTGAGCTCCTCGGCAATCAAGAACGCCAGTTCCAGGGCCTGGCTGGCGTTGAGACGCGGGTCGCATTGCGTCTGGTAGCGGTCGGCGAGCGTGCTGTCGGTGATCGCCTGGGCGCCGCCGGTGCACTCGGTGACGTCCTGTCCGGTCATCTCGAAATGGACGCCGCCGGCCTGGGAGCCCTCGGCCTCGTGGACATCGAAGAAGCCGCGGACCTCGCGCAGGATGCGGTCGAACGACCGCGTCTTGAAGCCGCTCGACGCCGTCGTGGTGTTGCCATGCATCGGATCGCACAACCACACCACCTTGCGACCCTCGCGCGCCACGGCCTGGACCAGCTTCGGCAGCGCCGTCTCGACCTTGTCGGCGCCCATGCGGCTGATGATCGACAACCGCCCTGGCTCGTTGTCCGGGTTGAGGATATCGATCAGCCGCAGCAGATCGGAGGGATCGAGGCTCGGGCCGGCCTTGAGCCCGACCGGGTTCTTGATCCCGCGCATGAACTCGACATGGGCGCCGTCGGCCTGGCGGGTGCGATCGCCGATCCACACCATATGGGCCGAACAATCGTACCAGTCGCCCGTCGTGGAATCGACGCGTGTCAGCGCCTGCTCGTACTGCAGGAGCAAGGCCTCGTGTGACGTGAAGAACTCGGTTTCACGAATCTGCGGCGAGGTCTGCGAGGTGAAGCCGCAGGCCGCCATGAAGTCGAGCGTCTCGGTCAGCCGGTCGGCCAGCGCCTGATAGCGCTCGCCCTGCGGGCTGCGGGCGACGAAGCCCTGGTTCCAGAGATGGACCTGATGCAGATCGGCATAGCCGCCCTGGGCGAAGGCGCGCAGCAGGTTCAGCGTCGCGGCCGACTGGCTGTAGGCCTGGACCATGCGCTGCGGGTCCGGAATCCGCGATGCCGGCGAGAACTCGATATCGTTGATGATGTCGCCGCGATAGGACGGCAGGCTGACGCCATCGATCGTCTCGGTCGGCGAGGACCGCGGCTTCGGGAACTGGCCCGCGATGCGGCCGATCTTCACCACGGGGACCGCCGAACCGAAGATCAGCACGACCGCCATCTGCAGCATCACCCGGAACATGTCGCGGATGTTGTTGGCGCTGAAATCCGAGAAGCTCTCGGCGCAATCGCCACCCTGCAGCACGAAGGCCTTGCCCTCGACCGCGAGCGCCAATGACTCCTTGAGCCGCCGCGCCTCGCCGGCGAACACCAGCGGCGGGAACTTGCCCAGCACCTGCTCGACCTGCGCCAGCTTCTCCTGGTCAGGATACTCCGGGACCTGGAAGACCGGCCGGGAGCGCCATGATTCTGGGGACCAATTCTGTGTCATGATACCGATTACCTCGAACCTCCCGGAGCCGCCACCGGCTCGGGGACTTTGTCACGCATGGTTACGAACTCTTCCGCCGCCGAGGGGTGAATGCCCACGGTCTGGTCGAACTGCTTCTTGGTCGCCCCGCATTTCAGCGCGATCGCCAGGCCCTGCATGATCTCGGCGGCATCCGCGCCGACCATGTGACAACCCAGAACCTTGTCGCTGTCGCGGGAGACGACGAGCTTCATCATCGTCTTCTCGCTGCGGCCGCTGAGCGTATGTTTCATCGGCCGGAACGTCGAGCGATAGATATCGACCCCCTGCCCCGACGCCCGCGCCTGCGCCTCGGTCAGGCCCACGGTCGCCACCGGCGGCTGGCTGAACACTGCGCTCGGCACGCCTTCGGGATCGAAGCGCATGGGGTTGTTGTTGTAGAGCGTCTCGGCCAGCGAGCGCGCCTCGGCGATCGCCACCGGCGTCAGGTTGATGCGGTTGGTGACGTCGCCCACGGCGAAGATGTTGTCGACCGAAGTGCGCGACCATTCATCGACCTTGATCGCCCCGTCGCGATCGAGCGCGACGCCGACCTCCTCGAGACCGATACCCTTGGTGCTGGGCGCGCGTCCGGTCGCGATCAGCACCTGGTCGGCGGTCAGGACCTCGCCGGTGTCGAGCGTCGCCCGCAAGCCGTCTGCGGTCTTGGCGATCGCGGTGACCTGGGCTTCGGTCTTGATCGTGATGCCCTTCTCGACGAGTTGGGCGCCGAGGAAGGAACGGATATCTTCGTCGAAGCCGCGCAGCAGCTTGTCGCGGCGGATGATGATCGTGACCTCGCTGCCGAGCGCGTTGAAGATGCCGGCGAACTCGACCGCGATGAAGCCGCCGCCGACGATGACGACGCGCTTGGGCAGTTCCTTCAGATCGAGCGCCTCGTTCGAGGTGATCGCGTGTTCAACGCCGGGATAGGCGGGCAGCACCGGATGGCCGCCGGTCGCGATCATGATGCGCTCGGCGGTAACCCGCTTGCCGTCGCCGAGTTCGACGGTATGGCGATCGACCAGCCGCGCCTTGGTCTCGTAAAGCGTGACGCCGGTGTTCGACAGCAGGTTGAGATAGATGCCGTTGAGACGGTCGATCTCGCGATCCTTGTTGGCGATCAGGGTCGCCCAGTCGAAGCGCGA
>CAIUCF010000331.1 GCA_903897565.1 uncultured Rhodospirillales bacterium
AGCGCGAAGGCCTCGACGCGACGCGGGCGATCGCGCTGATGCTGGCCCAACCCTCGATGATCAAGCGCCCGGTGCTCGATCTCGGGCCGCGCCTGATCGTCGGCTTCAAGCCGGAGGTCTACGCCGCGGCGTTCAAGTGAACGGCATCGTTCCGGCTTAGCCTGGCAGGAGCGCCGTGATCTCGCGGCGGAACGGCACTTCATCGTCGCCGAGCGGAACGCCGTCGAGTTCCTCGGCGTAGCGCCTGCCGGCATAGACGGCGTGGGCGATGGTGGCCGGGGCCAGGGCGTCGCCGATCGTGGTGACCGACTCGATCCCGGCATCGGCCCAGTCGGCCCGGCGGGCGAGCAGGTCGAGGGCGAGTTGTTCCCGCGGCAGTCGTGCGGTGACCAGGACGGTTGCCGCGGCGGCCATCTCCTCGATCCTGCCGGTGAAGACGCAGGAAGTGGTGACGCTTGCCGGCCTGATCGCATCCACCGAGCGGAAGCTGACGACCGCTACGCCCTTCTCCAGCAACCGGGTCTGAATGAAGGCCTGCTCCATCGTCGCCCGGGTCCAGGTCGAGGCCTCGGAGGCCGGGGTGACATAGGTTACGGCGAGGCCCTGCGCGGCCAGCAGCTCGGCGATGACGCCGGCCATGTAGTAGTGGTCGTCATCCCAGACGACGACCGGCCCTTCGCTCGGCAGCCGGCCTTCGAGGATGTCGCTCGGTGAGAAAACGCTCGCCCCGGGGGCAATCGGGATCGGCCTGGTGTGGCGATGGCCGACACCGTCGGCGCGCCAGACCGCACCGGTCGCGATCACGACGCGCGGGGCTTCGAAGCCGAGAATCGTTTCGGCGTCGAGCGGGCTGTCGAAATAGACCGAGACATTGGCCAGCTTGTGCAGCTGGCCCTTGCGGTAATCGATGACCCTTGCCCAGGCAGACAGGCCGGGCAGGCGGGCTTCGCGGGCGACGCGGCCGCCGAGTTCGGTGCCGGCTTCGGCGAGGCTCACCGTGTAGCCGCGCTTGCCGAGCGCCTGCGCCGCCTCGAGCCCGGCCGGGCCGGCGCCGACGATCAGCACCGGCTTGTCCGAGCCGCGCACCCGAATGCGCTCCGGATGCCAGCCCTTGCGCCATTCCTCGGCCATGGTCGGGTTCTGGGTGCAGCGGATCGGCGACATCGTGAAATCGCCGGAGACACAGATGTTGCAGCCGATGCACTCGCGGATGTCTTCGAGCCGGCCTTCGCGGATCTTGTTCGGTAGAAAGGGGTCGGCGATCGAGGGCCGGGCGCAGCCGATCATGTCGAGGATGCCGCGCTTGACCAGGCTGACCATGCGATCGGGCGAGGTATAGCGGCCGACGCCGACGACCGGCTTGGACGTCAGCCGCTTGATGCCCGAGATGAATGGCTCCTGCTCGCCTTCCTCGCCGAAGCGCGAGGTGCGGCTGTCGTTTTCCCAGCCGGCGAGCGTGACGTCCCAGAGATCGGGCAGATCGGCCATCAGCCCGATCATCTCCTCGACCTCGCCGACATGGAGTCCGTCCT
>CAIUCF010000332.1 GCA_903897565.1 uncultured Rhodospirillales bacterium
GCGGCGGATGGGCGGCTCCTCGCCACCGGCTGAGCGGCCGCTGGTCACGGTGATCCGCGACGGCGCGCGCCGCGTCATCGCCGCGGTCGACCGCAACGCCCGGGCGCTCGGCCTCGCCCCCGGCCTGCCGCTGACCCAGGCCACGGCCCGCGTGCCCGATCTCGTTGTGCTGCCGGCCGAGCCGCTCGCCGATCTGGCGGGTTTGAGCGAGCTCGCCGCCTGGTGCGTCAAGCGCTACACCCCGATCGCCGCCGCCGATCCGCCGGACGGGCTGTGGCTCGACATCACCGGCTGCGACCATCTCCATGGCGGCGAGGCCAAGCTGCTCGACGATCTCGCGCAGCGTCTGGCCGGGGCCGGCATGGCGGCGCGGCTGGCGGTCGCCGATACCCCGGGCGCCGCGCATGCGCTCGCCCGCTATGGCCGCCGTCCGGTCACGGTGGCACCAATGGGCGAGACGGTTGCGATGCTGGCGCCGCTGCCGATCGCCGGGCTGCGGCTGGAGCCCGAGACCTTGGACGGGCTGCGCCGGCTCGGCTTCGAGCGGATCGGCGCGCTGCTGGAAACACCGCGGGCGCCGCTGCTGACGCGCTTCGGCACCACGCTCGGCCGCCGCCTCGACCAGGCCACCGGCCGGCTCGCCGAGGCGATCGAGCCGGAGCGGCCCCGGGACATGATCGCCGCGCGCCGCGTCTTCGCCGAGCCGATCGCCACCGCCGAGGCGATCGCGACAATGTTAAGCGCGCTTGTCACAGAAATCTGCGCCGCGCTCGAGGCCCAAGGCCAGGGCGCGCGCCGCCTCGACCTGGTCTGCCTGCGGGTCGACAACAGCCGGCAGGCGATCCGCGTCGGCACCGCCAATCCGGCGCGCGATCCGGCGCATCTTACCCGGTTGTTGCAGGAGAAGATCGAGACCATCGATCCCGGCTTCGGCATCGAGGGGATGAGCCTGTCGGTGCCGCTCTCCGAGCCGCTGACCCTTCATCAGCGGGTCGGGCTCGGGCTGGAGGCGGAGAGCGCCGCGCCCGATCTGGCGCCGTTGATCGACGTCATCGGCAATCGCCTCGGCGCGGGGAAAATCTATCGTGCCGCCTGCGTCGAGAGCGACCTGCCGGAGCGCATGGTGGCGCGGGTGGCGCCGCTGTCGCCGCCGCGCCGTGCCAGTTGGCCGGATGGCCTGCTCTATCCGAGCCGGCTGCTGGCGCCGCCTGAGCCGGTCGAGGTCATGGCCCTGCTGCCCGATCATCCGCCGGCACAATTCGTCTGGCGCCGCGACCGCCATCTGGTCAGACGTGCCGACGGGCCGCAGCGCATCTTCGGCGAGTGGTGGCGCGACGACGCCGAGACCTGGGCGGTGCGCGATTATTTCCAGGTCGAGGACGAGAGCGGCCGCCGCTTCTGGCTGTTCCGCGCCGGCGACGCCGTCGATCCGGCAACCGGCAATCTGCGCTGGTATCTCCACGGGCTGTTCGCATGAGTTACGCCGAGCTGCAGGTGACGAGTAATTTTAGCTTCCTGCGCGGCGCTTCGCATCCCCATGAGCTGTTCGAACGCGCCAGAGAACTGGGGATCACCGCTCTCGGCATCACCGACCGCCATTCCTTCGCCGGCATCGTTCGCGCCTATGTCGCCGCGCGCGATACCGGGGTGCGGCTCGTGGTCGGCTGCCGCCTCGATCTCGAGGACGGCCCGAGCCTGCTGGTCTACCCCACCGACCGCGCCGCTTACGGCCGGCTGTGCCGGCTGCTGAGCCTCGGCAAGGCGCGCGGCGGCAAGGGCGCCTGCGTGCTGCGCTGGGCCGATCTGGTCGCCTGGGGCGAGGGCCAGATCGTGGTGCTGGTGCCGGAGCGGGCCGATGACGGGCTGGCGTGGGATCTGACGCGGCTGCGGCAGGCGTTCGCCGATCGGGCCTATCTCGCCCTGACCCTGCGGCGCAGTCAGGGCGACGCGCTGCGGCTGCACCAGCTGAGCGTCGCGGCGGCACGAGTCGGAATCCCGACGATCGTCACCAACGACGTGCTCTACCATGTGCCGGAGCGCCGGGTGCTGCAGGATGTCGTCACCTGCATCCGCGAAGGCTGCCGGATCGACGAGGCCGGCTATCGCCGCGAGCGCTTCGCCGACCGTTTCCTCAAGGCGCCCGCCGAGATGGCGCGGCTGTTCGCGCGCTATCCCGAAGCCCTGGCGCGGACCGAGGAGCTGGTCGCGCGCTGCCGCTTCTCGCTGCAGGATCTGGAATATCAATACCCGCAGGAGGCCGATCACGGCGACGAGCCGGCGCAGGCGCGGCTGGAGCGGCTGACCTGGGAAGGCGCGGCGATACGCTTCCCCGAGGGCGTGTCCGCCAAGGTCGCGGCGCAGCTGCACCACGAGCTGGCCCTGATCACCCAGATGCGCTACGCGCCCTATTTCCTCACCGTCAACGCCATCGTCCGCTTCGCCCGATCGCAGGGCATCCTGTGCCAGGGACGGGGCTCGGCCGCCAATTCCCTGGTCTGCTTCGTGCTCGGCATCACCGCGATCGGCCCCGACCGCATCGACGTGCTGTTCGAGCGCTTCATCTCGCAGGAGCGCGGCGAGCCACCCGATATCGACGTCGATTTCGAGCATGAGCGGCGCGAGGAGGTGATCCAGTGGATCTATGAGACCTATGGCCGCCAGCATGCGGCGCTGACCGCCGTCGTCACCCGCTACCGCACCAAGGGCTCGATCCGCGATACCGCCAAGGTCATGGGATTGTCCGAGGACCTGATCATGGCGCTCTCCACCCTGGCGCGCGGCCAGGGCGAGGACGGCATCGATGAGAGCGAGGCCGCCGGTCTCGGCATCAACCTCGGCGATCGCCGGATTCGCCTGACCCTGGAGCTCGCCGCCCAGCTGCGCGGCTTTCCCCGCCATCTGAGCCAGCATCCCGGCGGCTTCGTCCTGACCCATGACCGGCTCGACGAGCTGGTGCCGATCGAGCCCGCGGCCATGGTCGATCGCCAGGTGATCGAATGGGACAAGGACGATATCGACGTCTTGAAGTTCATGAAGGTCGATGTGCTCGGCCTCGGCATGCTCGGCTGCCTGCATCGCGCCCTCGACCTGCTGCGCGACCACAAGGGCATCGATCTCGAGCTGGCGACGATCCCGGCCGAGGACCCTTCGACCTACGACATGATCTGCAAGGCCGACACCGTCGGCGTGTTCCAGATCGAGAGCCGGGCGCAGATGTCGATGCTGCCGCGCCTCAAGCCGCGGCGATTCTACGATCTCGTGATCGAGGTCGCGATCGTGCGGCCGGGGCCGATCCAGGGCGACATGGTCCATCCCTATCTGCGCCGGCGCGACAACCCGGCGCTGGTCGATTATCCCGACGAGCGCCTGCGCGACGTGCTCGGCAAGACCCTCGGCGTGCCGCTGTTCCAGGAACAGGCGATGCGGGTCGCGATCGAATGCGCCGGCTTCACCCCCGGCGAGGCCGACCAGCTGCGCCGCGCCATGGCGACCTTCAAGCATACCGGCACCATCGGCACCTTCCGCGCCAAGATGATCGACGGCATGGTCGCCCGCAACTATCCCGCCGATTTCGCCGAGCGGGTGTTCAAGCAGCTCGAAGGCTTTGGTAGTTATGGTTTTCCGGAATCCCACGCCGCCAGCTTCGCCCTGCTGGTCTATGCCTCAAGCTGGCTCAAGCGCCACCACCCGGAAGTGTTCTGCTGCGCGATCCTGAACGC
>CAIUCF010000333.1 GCA_903897565.1 uncultured Rhodospirillales bacterium
CTTGCTCTGCCCCGCAGCATCACCGATCCGGCGAGTGCGGTCATACTCCCCGCAGACTGGCGGCTCCTGACAGCCCGCGATGCGTTCGACCTCGAATTCCGCCCCGCGACCGACCGGCGCGAGCACACCACCAGCGGCAAGCCGGGAAAGCCACAGCGCGCCACGTAGCGCGCCCCACAAACCAAAACGGCCCGGAGCATCACGCTCCGGGCCGTCCCGGTCTTCTCGGATAAGCCGGTCTCTTACGAGAACTGGTTCATCGTGTTGTGGGCGCCGCCAGCCTTCAGGGCGGCTTCACCGGCGAAGTATTCCTTGTGGTCGTCGCCGATGTCGGAGCCCGACATGTTCTGGTGCTTCACGCAGGCGATGCCCTGGCGGATTTCCTCGCGCTGCACGTTCTTGACATAGCCGAGCATGCCGGCCGCGCCGAAATACTCCTTGGCGAGGTTGTCGGTCGACAGCGCCGCGGTGTGGTAGGTCGGCAGGGTGATGAGGTGGTGGAAGATGCCGGCGCGCTTGGCGCCATCCGCCTGGAAGGTGCGGATGCGCTCGTCGGCCTCGTCGGCCAACGGGGTACCGTCATACTCGACGCTCATCAGGCCCGAACGCTCGTACTTGGTGACGTCCTTGCTCGCTGCCGCCCAGGCATCATAGACCTGCTGGCGGAAGTTGAGGGTCCAGTTGAAGGACGGCGAGTTGTTGTAGGCGAGCTTGGCGTTCGGGAACACCTCGCGGATCCGGTCCATCATGCCGGCGATCTGCGAGACATGCGGCTTCTCGGTCTCGATCCACAGCAGGTCGGCGCCGTTCTGCAGCGAGGTGATGCAGTCGAGCACGCAGCGATCCTCGCCCGAGCCGGCGCGGAACTGGAACAGGTTGCTCGGCAGGCGCTTCGGGCGCAGCAGCTTGCCGTTGCGGTTGAGGATGACGTCGCCGTTGCGGGCGTCGCCGGGCTGCACTTCCTCGCAATCGAGGAAGGAGTTGTACTGGTCGCCGAGATCGCCGGCCTCGTGGCTCACCGCGATCTGCTTGGTCAGGCCGGCGCCGAGCGAATCGGTGCGGGTGACGATGATGCCGTCTTCGATGCCGAGCTCGAGGAAGGCGTAGCGGCAGGCGCGCACCTTGGCGAGGAAGTCCTCATGCGGCACGGTGACCTTGCCGTCCTGATGGCCGCACTGCTTCTCGTCGGAGACCTGGTTCTCGATCTGCAGCGCGCAGGCACCGGCTTCGATCATCTTCTTGGCGAGCAGGTAGGTCGCCTCGGCATTGCCGAAGCCGGCATCGATATCGGCGATGATCGGCACGACATGGGTCTGGTAGTTGTCGACCTGGGCCTGCAGCTTGGCCTCGCGGGCCTTGTCGCCGGCGTTGCGCGCCGCATCGATCTCGCGATACAGGCCGCCGAGCTCGCGGGCATCGGCCTGGCGCAGGAAGGTGTAGATTTCCTCGATCAGCGCCGGCACCGAGGTTTTCTCATGCATCGACTGGTCGGGCAGCGGCCCGAACTCGGAGCGCAGGGCGGCCACCATCCAGCCGGACAGATAGATGTAGCGGCGCTTGGTGGTGCCGAAATGCTTTTTCACCGAAATCATCTGCTGCTGCGCGATGAAGCCGTGCCAGGCACCGAGCGACTGGGTGTAAAGCCCGGAATCGGCGTCATAGGCCGCCATGTCCTCGCGCATGGTGCGGGCGGTGAAGCGGGCGATGTCCAGGCCGGTGAGGA
>CAIUCF010000334.1 GCA_903897565.1 uncultured Rhodospirillales bacterium
CCCGGCCCTCGAACTGGAACCCGGCCTTGCCCAGCAGCGCGCGGCTGCGGGCGTTGTCTTCGAGGCAGGCGGCCTCGATGCGGTGCAGGCCGATCTTGTAGAAGGCGAAATCGAGCACGAGGGGCAGCGCCTCGCGCATATAGCCGCGGCCGGCGAAGGGCTCGCCCATCCAGTAGCCGATCATTGCCGAATCGGCGACGCCGCGATGGACGTTGGTGAGCGCGATGCCGCCGACCAGCTCGCGGCGCTCGGGACCTGAGAAGATCAGGAAGCTGTAGCCCTCGTCGCGTTCCCAATCGCCGGCGTATTGCTTGAGGCGGCGGCGATAGGCCGGCCGGGTCAGGGCGTCGAGCGACCAGGATGGCTCCCACGGCTGCAGGAAGCTCCAGGATTGCGCGCGCAGGCTGCTCCATTGCGGCCAATCCTCGGCGCGCGGCGTGCGCACCAGCACCCGGTTGCCCGGCAGTTCCAGGGGCGGCGGCACCGGCGTGAAGAAATCGCGCAGCCAGTCCATGCCGGAGCCTCGTGCACCGCGGTCGTGGCGCTCAGGCGCGAAGGCGCGCGACGATCCGGTCATAGCTGTCGATGCGGCCGATCGGGCCCAATGCCGCGAAGCTCGGCGTCGCGGTCAGGATGCGCCGCGCCATCGCGGTGACGTCGTCGCGGGTGACGGCGTCGATCTGGGCGACGATCTCGGCGGTGTCGAACGGCCGGCCGAAGATCGAGAGGTAGTTGGCGTTGTGCTCGGCGCGCGCCGAGGTGCTCTCCAGCCCCATCAGCATGCTGGCCTTGAGCTGCGCCCGCGCGCGGGTGACCTCGACCTCGGTGATGCTGTCGAGACTGCGCAGGATCTCGTCGCACAGCACCGGGATCAGCTCGGCGACCTCGTCCTCGCCGGTGCCGGCATAGACGCCGAAGATGCCGCTGTCGTCGAAGGCCGAGAGGAAGGAGTAGACCGAATAGACCAAGCCGCGCTTCTCGCGAATCTCCTGGAACAGCCGGGACGACATGCCGCCGCCGAGGATCGCCGAGAATGCCGAGGCGGCGTGATACTGCGGATCGGCATGGGTGATGGCGGGAAAGCCCAGCACGACATGGACCTGCTCGAGGTCCTTCTCCTCGCGGAAATCGCCGCCGCGATACTGGGCCGGCTCGACGTCGCGGACCGCATGGGCCGGCAGGCTGTCGAAGGCCTTGGCCGCGAGATCGACGAGCTGGGCGTGGTCGATGGCGCCGGCGGCCGAGATGATCATGCGGTCGGCCGAGTAATGGCTGCGCATATAGCCGGAGATCGCATCGCGCGGCACCGTGCGGATGATGTCGCTCTCGCCGAGCACCGGCCGGCCCATGGCCTGGTCGGGATAGGCGGTGGCCTGGAACTGGTCGAAGATGACGTCGTCGGGGGTGTCGAGCGCCTGGCCGATCTCCTGCAGGATCACGGTGCGCTCGCGCTCGAGCTCGGCGGGATCGAAGCTCGAATGCTGGAGGATGTCGGACAGGATGTCGACGCCGAGCGCGACGTCCTCCTTCAGCACCTTGGCGTAATAGGCGGTGTTCTCACGCGAGGTATAGGCGTTGAGATGGCCGCCGACATTCTCGATCGCCTCGGCGATGGCGCGGGCGTCGCGGCGCTCGGTGCCCTTGAAGGCCATGTGTTCGAGCAGATGGGCGACGCCGTTCAGCGCCTTGGGCTCGTGCCGGGTGCCGACATCGACCCAGACGCCGAGCGAGACGGTTTCGACCGCCGCCATATGGTCGCTGACGATCTGCAGGCCGTTGGCGAGCTTGGTGATTTGCGGGCTCATATCGTCTCGGGTCCTCGGGTTCAAACAGCTCTGTGGGCGCGGGCCGAGACGAAGGCGCGCACGGCATCGAGATCATTGGGCAGCGGGTTGATCAGCTCGGGCCGGCTCATCAGATCGGCGAGCGGGCCGGGCAGCGGCGGGTGAATGCCCGTCACCTCCTCGACCACCTCGGGGAATTTCGCGGCATGGGCGCAGGCGAGCGCGACATGGGGGATCGCCGGATCGCCCTTGCGCGCCCGCATCGCCGCCACGGCGACGGCGCTGTGCGGGTCGATCAGGGCGCCGGTGGCGCGGTAATGCGCGGCGATCGTCGCCCGCGTCAGGGTGTCGTCGACGCGGAACGACTTGAAGCCTTCGCGCGCCGCGTGCCAAGCGCCGGCATCGGCGGGCAACGCGCCGGACCTGCGAAAGCCGTTCATCGCCGCGGCCAGCGCCGCGCCGTCACGGCCGAGCAGCTCGAAATACAGCCGCTCGAAATTGCTCGAGACCTGGATATCCATGCTCGGGCTCAGGCTCGGCTCGACCGCGGCAATCCGCATCTCGCCGCTCTCGATGAAGCGATGCAGGATGTCGTTGCGGTTGGTGCCGATGATCAGGTCGCGAATCGGCAGCCCCATGCGTCGGGCGACATGGCCGGCATAGACATTGCCGAAATTGCCGGTCGGCACCGCGAAGCTGACGGGGACATCGGGGGCGCCGAGCGAGACCGCGGTCGTGAAGTAATAGACCACCTGCGCCGCGATCCGCGCCCAATTGATCGAATTGACCGCCGAGAGTCCGTAGCCTTCGCGAAACGCGACATCGGCGAACAGCGCCTTCACCAGATCCTGGCAATCGTCGAAGCTGCCGTCGATGGCGATGGTATGGGCGTTGGCGGCGTTGATCGTCGTCATCTGCCGGCGCTGGACTTCGGAGGGGCGGCCGGCGGGGTAGAGGATGAAGATGTCGACATTGGCGCGGTCGCGGCAGGCCTCGATCGCCGCCGAGCCGGTATCGCCCGAGGTCGCGCCGACGATGGTGACACGGCGGCCGCGGCGCGACAGGATGGCGTCGAACAGCCGGCCGAGCACCTGCAGCGCGTAATCCTTGAAGGCCAGGGTCGGGCCGTGGAACAGCTCGAGCAGCCATTCGCCGGCACCGATCTGCTGCAAGGGCGCGACGGCGGCATGGCCGAAGCCGGCATAGGCGTCGGCAAGCAGGGCCTCGAGCTCGATCGCGGTCAGGGCATCGCCGACGAAGGGCGCCATCACCGTTGCTGCGATCTCGGCATAGGGCCGGCCCCGCATCGCACGGATCTCCGCGGCCGAGAAGCGCGGCCAGGCATCGGGCACGTACAGCCCGCCATCCGGCGCGAGGCCAGCGAGCAGGACGTCTTCGAAACTCAAATACTCCCGGCTCCCGGCCGGCGAACGCGTGCTCAGATAACGCAAGTTGGTCAAGTCCGCTTGAAGTCAGTGACGTGTCATACGCCGCACCCTATCGTCGCCGTGCCGCGCGGGCAACCGCCGTGACCGGATGGCAGGGGCCCGGCACGAGTCGCGACGGCGCGGTTGCATGAAAATTGAGTTGCAAGCGGCACCGAGTAGGCGAAGATGGCCCATCGAGCCGTAGGGGGCCGGGATGGTCAAATTCTTGAACCGTAAGATCTATTACGGCGGTGATGTGATCTTCGAGGAAGGCGCGCAGGGCGACTGCGCCTATCTGATCGAGCGTGGTTCGGTGCGCATCTCGAAAAAGACCCGCAGCGGCGATGTCGAGCTCGGCATGCTGGGCAGCGGCGCGATCTTCGGCGAGATGGCCCTGATCGACGCCTCGCCGCGCATGGCCTCGGCGATCGCCGCCGAAGAGACCGTGGTCACCTTCGTCAATCACGCCATGTTCGAGAAGAAGATGGAGGGTATCGACCCCTTCATCCGCGCCCTCATCCACATTCTGGTGCGCTATGTCCGCAACATGGGCGACAAGGTTCGCCGGCTCTCCGACCGCCCGCAGGATCCGACGCTCTGATCCGGTTCGCCGGTTTTACGCGCCCCGGCCATAAACGAAAACGGCCGGAGCGCGATGCTCCGGCCGTCTCGGCAAACCCGAAGAGATTCGCGGAATTATCGTGCCGTAGACGTGGCTGTCGAGGTCGAAGTCGAAGTCGAGCCACTGTTGTTGCTGCTCGAAGAGCTGACAGCCACGCCGGCGCCGACAGCGGCGGCCACCGCGGCCAGCCCGGCCACCACCGAAATCGTGCCGAGCCCCGCCCCAGCGGCGCCCGCTACACCTGCGGCGCCGGCTGCACCTGTACCAGCACCCGCGCCACCTGCACCAGCGCCGGCACCAGTACCACCTGTGCCCGAACCACCAACCCCTGCACTGGGGGCAGTCTGTGCAGAAGCAATGACCGGAGACAGGCCCAGAGCGACCGCAGAAATGATGCTGATGATACGCCGGGACATGGCAGCTCCTGTCAAAATCGAAAAATATGGACCCAGATCAGCTCTCAAAATACACGTCGCACGCCAGCGGTGCAACGCAATATGTGTGCACCAGTGATCGATTCCGCCAGACGCCATTCCCGTCCCATCAAGTTTCCTCGAAATCGACCGCCGTCATTGCCGTGCGGGCCGTGGATTGCCGATGAACTACCAGCTCTCACTCGTATCTTCTGAGGAGTTCGATGTCGATTTTGGGGGATTTTGGAGTGATGTGTTGTTGGGTTTTCCAGATGGTTCTGGTGGTTTGGTCTTGCCAGTATTTGTTTGTTTCGGTCCATTTGATGTCTGGCG
>CAIUCF010000335.1 GCA_903897565.1 uncultured Rhodospirillales bacterium
AAAGATGGATCCCCGCCTGCGCGGGGATGACGGCTTTGTTCGGAAGCCGAGCGCAGCGTAACCGCTACGCCACCGCGGCCAGCAACCCGGTCTGCGGATGGCAGTTGATGTACTCATACGACTGCTCATCGGGCGTCACGACCGTGACCTCGTGGTAGAGCCGCAGTTTGAGGTCGGCGTCGAGGGCGCCGACGATGCCCATGAAGGTACCGAAGATCGCCTCGTGGGTCGGGTGGAATTCCGCCCATTTCTCCATGTTCTCGAGCGAGCGCCAGAAACTCAGGCCGAAGCTCTTCTCGATCGGCCCGGCGGCCGGATCGATCAATTGGGCGTAGCGATTGGCGTAGCAGCCGATGCCGCGGCCGTGATCGCGCAGAAACATCATGCCCTTGCGCAGGATCGGCTCCATCTCCGTCAGATACATGTCGCGCTCGCGACCCGTGGTGTCGGTCCAGTCCTGGCCGGAGCGGATCACCGCAATATGCTCGTGGCCGGCAAGACGAATGCGCCCCGCCGCGGGACGTGACGAGAGGTCTCCGGAGGGCGCCAACGCGTCGGTTTGCGACACGGGCAGGCGGTCGCGCATGCTGCCCCAGTAGCCGTGCTCCTGGATCGGCTCGGCGCTGCGGTTGCCGACGAGGATGCCGACGCCCTCGAGGCGATCGGGGGCGCTGAACAGCGTTTCGAAATGCTCGACTCGGGGCGTCAGAATCTCGCGGAAATAGCCGAGCCCGTCGTCGAGCCTGGCGTCGGATTCCCACCAGTCGGCGACGGCCGGGGAGGCTTGCCAGCGGGCGAATTGCGCCGGGTCCGCCCAATACGCGATCGCCAGATGGGTGTCGTAGCTCTGGCCATCGATCTCATGCGCGGTGTCGACATGAGCGGGTCCATCGGCTCCTGTGAACAGGGCGAGGATTTGCGTCAGGGCCGCGCGCGCCGGCGCAGCCTGTCCGGCCCCCCGCGACTGCACGCCGAAATAGCCCATCACCGCCTGTTTCAAGCCGGGATCGGGCACCGTCGTCCAGGCGGGGTAGGGCGGCTGGTAATCGTCTTCGACGCGGCGGGCGCGGCTGCGCGGGCATTGCAGATGGCTGGGGATCGCGGAGGCCATGATCTGGTCTTTCTTGGGCGAGGCTCAGGGAACAAGCCGGAGCAGCGTATCACTTGACGGCGCCGCGGGCAGCGTTTCCGTCTCGGGTTTCGCCGCATCGGCGAAGGCGGCGTGGCGGTCGCGCGTCGTCGCGGTCGCGCCAAAGCGCTGGACCCGCGGTGTCGGCTCGGGGTTGAACAGCAGCCGCGCGACGTCCGGCCGCGAATAATGCCCGGCGGGATCGGCGGCGGCCTTGGCGTAGGCGATCATGCCGAGATCGATCTCGGCATAGACCAGCCCTTCCTGGTCGGGCGGCAGCGGCGCGTTGAGCGGCGAGCCGTCGGGGCCGTAGATCATGGCGTAGCCACCGCCAGCCTGCAGCAAGTGCCGCTTCACCGGGGTGTCGCACATCATTTCGACCATCTCGGGCGAAACCGTGGCGCAGGCGGCGATGACGAAGCATTGCGCCTCGGCCGCGTAGACCTGACTGATGGCCGTGTTGAGCTGCGGCCCCAGGGCATAGGCGGCACCTTCGTAGAGCGAGAAGCTCGGCCAGGCGCCGACATGGATCTGCTCGTCCTGGGCGTACATCGCGTATTTGGTCAGCGGGTTCATATGCTCCCAGCAACACAGCGCGCCGATGCGGCCGAGCGCGGTGTCGTGGACCTTGATGTCGCTGCCGTCGCCTTCGCCGAACACCGTGCGCTCGACATGGGTGGCCTTGAGCTTGCGGCGGGCGGCGATGATTTCGCCCTCGGCGTTGATCAGCAGTTGCGCGATGTAGAGGCTGCCTGCATCACGCTCGCTGTAGCCGAGCACGACGAAGATGCCGTTGGCCTTGGCGGCCGCCGCGATCTGCTGGGCTTCCGGACCGTCGGCGGTGATGCAGTTTTCGACGTGACGGCGGACGAACTGCATGCCCCAGGCGGGGGAGTCGAGCCAGACCCACCAGGGGTAGCCCGGGATCCAGCATTCGGGAAAGGCGATCAACTTGGCTCCCGCCGCGGCAGCCTCCTCGATCAGGGCGATGGCCTTGGCGACGCCGGCGGCCTTGTCGAGAAAGGCCGGGGCGGCCTGGACGGCGGCGACTTTGAACGGGGCGGTGGTCATGACGGGGCTCCTCAACGGATCGACGGCAGCGTGATGGCTGAGCATCGCCGAAATCGGCTGGGCGCGCTGTGCTGCAGCGGCCCCTTCGCTTGACCCTTTCGGCATCGGCGCGGCAATTGACTCTGTCGGAAGCGGTGCGCAGAGTCGTCGCCAGCTGACACGGCGGTGTGGCGGGCAAGATGATCGACGACAGGGGCCGGATTTCCACAGACGCGATCGCCGCCGCCGGCCGGCTGCCGTATTGGCGCGACGTCGTCTGCGCGACCTTCGTCGAACTCGACTGCGAAAGCGCGGCCGCGACGGGATTTTTCGGCGCGATCGAGAACCGCGCCATGCTCGATCTCCAGTTCAGCGATATCCGCTCTTCGGCGCAGCGCGTCGTCCGCACGCCGGCGAAGATCGCGCGGTCGGATCGCGACTATTTCCTGCTTAGCCTGCAGACGGCGGGCACCGGCATCGTCGCGCAGGACGGTCGCTCGGCCGTGCTGCAGCCGGGCGACTTCGCGCTCTACGACACGACACGGCCTTATGACCTCACCTTCGCCGAGGATTTCGGTCAGATCGTGCTACGGCTACCCCGTGAAACGGTGACGCGACGCCTCGCCGAGGCGCGGCATCTGACCGCCCTGCGCGTGCCGGGTGATCGCGGCACCGGCAGGTTGGCTTCGGCGTTCCTGCAGCAGCTCCATGTCGAGCTCGGCCTTCTCGAGACGACCAGCATGGGTCGCGTCCATGCCAGCACTATCGATCTCCTGACCACGGCACTCGCCGAACAGGCGGGCACCAACAAGCTCGCGCAGCATGATCCGAAAGCCCTGCTGCGCCATCGCGTCGAGGCCTATATCGAACGGGAACTTGGGAATCCCGATCTCACCTGCGAGACCGTTGCGCTCGCCCAGGGCGTTTCGCCGCGCTATCTGCGGAAATTGTTCCAGGAGGTGGACACGACCGTGTCGGCCGTGATCTGGCATTGCCGGCTCGATTACGCGCATCGCCGGCTCAGCGATCCGCGTTGCGCCGGGCTCTCGGTGACCGCGATCGGCTATGATTCCGGCTTCAAGGATCCGACGCATTTCAGCAGGGCCTTTCGCGCGCGGTTCGGCGCGTCACCGAGTGGATTGCGTGCCGAGTCTGCGCGCGATCGGTAGCGCCGCGACTGCACTCCCATTGGCGCCGGACTGCACGCCGATACGTGCGATGTCGCTGATCCTGCGATATGGTCGCGACGAGCCCGGCCCGGACAAGGCGATGCGTCGAGCGTTTCGGCTCAGCGTGCGGGCAATAACGAAGGAATGGGAGAAAAATGAGCGCACAAGCGACCGTGACCGACCCGGCCACGCACGACTATATCTTCAATCAGACCATGCTGCGGGTGAAGGATCCGGAGCGCTCCGTTGCGTTCTATCGCGACGTCCTGGGCATGACCTTGCTGCGGCGCTTCGATTTTCCGGAGATGAAGTTCTCGCTCTACTTCATGGCCTATGTCCATGCCGGCGATGCCAAGCCGCCGGAGGATCCGGCAGCGCGTGCGGAATTCACCTTCCGCCAGAAGGCGACACTGGAGCTGACCCATAACTGGGGCACCGAATCCGACCCCGAATTCGCGGGCTATCACAACGGCAACAGCGACCCGCGTGGTTTCGGCCATATCGGCATCACCGTACCCGACGTCTACGAGGCGGCGGCGCGCTTCGAGAAGCTCGGCGTCGAATTCGTCAAGCGGCCCGATGACGGCAAGATGAAGGGGCTCGCCTTCATCAAGGATCCGGACGGCTACTGGATCGAAATCCTCTCGGCGACGGGGCTTGCCAAGATGGTCAATGGCGGCTGAAGCGACGGAGGAATCCGTAGAAACCGAGTTCGATGAAGGCCGCGGGGCTCGCGGTTGATTTTTGTCTTGTGGAAGGCGACGAAAATCTACTAAGACGATGTACTAACGAGGTGCGTGCGGCGCCACCGCAGCTGCGGATGCCGCGGTAATCTCCAAGAACAAGACGGCGGTAAACGCCAGCCAGCAAGCGGAGGACGCGTGTCATGGCGAGCCCGGGATGAGGCCTGAACCCTATCCCGGGCTCGCTCTCCGACAATTCCGGCTTCTCATTCTTCTGCTGTCGGCAATGCCATTTCTGAGCCCCAGAAGGATCGGCCTCGCATGACACCTACGATCAATACCCCAATCGACCTGCCCTGTGGGGCGCAGCTGTCCAATCGCCTGTGCAAGGCGGCCTTGACCGAGGGCTTGGCCGACCCGATGAACCGTGCGACGCCGGAGTTGGAGACCTTGTATCGGCGCTGGAGCCTCGGCGGCGCCGGCCTGCTGATCACCGGCAATGTCCAGTGCGACCGCACCCATCTCGAGCGACCCGGTAATGTCGTCATCGACAATAACGGCGGGCTCGATGAGTTGCGTGCCTATGCCAAGGCCGGACGGACCGCCGGCAATCATCTGTGGATGCAAATCAACCACCCGGGCCGGCAGACCCCGAAATCGGTCAATCCGAACCCGCTCGCGCCCTCGGCGATTTCCCTGGACGTGATCGGCGATAATTTCGGTCCGCCGCGCGAGGCCTCCGAAGCCGAAATCCTCGATGTGATCCGGCGTTTCGCCCATGTCGCCGTGGTCGCCCGCGATACCGGTTTCACGGGGGTCCAGATCCATGGCGCCCATGGCTATCTGGTGTCGCAATTCCTGTCGCCCCTGTCGAATGCGCGCAAGGATGCCTGGGGCGGCAGCCTCGCCAATCGCGCCCGTTTCGTCCTCGAGGTGGTGGGAGCGATTCGTGCCGGCGTCGGCGCCGATTTCCCGATCTCGATCAAGCTGAACTCTTCGGACTTCCAGAAGAACGGCTTTACCAACGACGAAGCCGCGCAGGTCGCGCGCTGGCTCCAGGATGCCGGAATCGATCTGATCGAGCTGTCCGGCGGCACCTACGAGCAGCTGGTGATGCTCGGCTCCGGCAAGGAAGGCGAGGCAGCCCAACCGGTGCGTGAGAGCACGCGGCGGCGCGAGGCCTATTTCCTCGAATACGCGGCCCTGATCAAACCCCAGGTCTCGGTTCCGGTGATGGTGACGGGCGGCTTCCGCACCCGCAGCGGCATGAACGAGGCGCTGGCATCTGGCGCGACCGACGTCATCGGCCTTGGCCGGCCGTTCTGCACCGACCCGGAAGTGGCGAACAAGCTGCTCAGCGCCGCGGTCGACCGGATCGACGCCTACGAACTCTCCATGAAGCTTGCCGCCGACGCGCCGATTCCCGACGGCCCCGCCGGACTGCGGCAGCAGATCGAGGCCTTTGGCCTGCTCGGCTGGTTCTGCCTGCAGAATATCCGTCTCGGCCAGGGGCTCGACCCCGACAAGACGATGTCGGTCTGGGACGCCTATAATCGCTACGGTGAGAATGAGGCGCGAACGGCGGCGCGCATGCTGCGGCCGGGTACGGCGGCGGCGTAAGAAGTTTCGTGGCTGCGCCCGCGGCGGCTTGCCAAGGGGCAGGCGCGGAAGGCAGTCTATTGGAACGCAATCGGGTGCGCACGTTTAGCGTGAATGCCCGAAATAACGGCCACACAGATGGGCCGGACAAGAACGGGAGGAACTGGGCATGAGCGTCGAGACTCTGGAGCGCCCTGCGGCGACCCGGGCCGTGGATACCGATTTCGATGCCGTCGTGATTGGTGCCGGCTTTGCCGGCCTCTACGCATTGCACCGGCTGCGGAGCCGGGGCTACGCCGTCCGTCTGCTCGAAGCGGGCAGCGGCGTCGGCGGCACCTGGTACTGGAACCGCTATCCCGGCGCCCGCGTGGATATCGAAAGCCACGAATACTCCTATTCCTTCGACAGCGACCTGCAGCAGGAATGGGTGTGGTCCGAGCGCTATCCGGCGCAACCGGAACTCATGCGCTACCTCAACCATGTCGCCGATCGCTACGATCTGCGCCGCGATATCCAACTCGACACCCGGGTTACGGCCGCCCATTACGATGAGCAAGGTGCCCGCTGGCTGATCGAGACCGCGACCGGGCAACGCTTCTACGCGACCTATTGCATCATGGCGACGGGGTTGCTGGTGGCGCCCAACAAGCCGGAGTTCCCGGGTCTCGACAGTTTCAAGGGCCGGCAGATTCACACCTCGCTTTGGCCACGGGAGCCAGTGAGCTTTCAGGGTCGCCGGGTGGGCGTGATCGGCACCGGCTCTTCGGCCGTGCAATCGATTCCGCTGATCGCCGAAGAGGCCGAGCATCTGACGGTCTTCCAGCGCACCCCGGTGTTCTGCATCCCGGCCAATAATCGGCCCAACACGCCGGAAAACGATCAGGCCTTGAAGGCTCGCTACGACGAGGTCCGTCATATCGAGCACGAGATTTCGTTCGGCGGCTTCTTCCTCACCAATTCCCGGATCGAGCTGCCGACCCTGACGACCTATGCCGAGGCGACGCCGGAAGAGCGGCTGGCCGAATTCGAGCGGCGCTACGCGAGCGGCGGCTTGAATTGCTACAGCACGTATTCGGACATCGTCACCAACAAGGAGGCGAATGACGCGCTCGGCGACTTCATCCGCGACAAGATCCGCCAGCGCGTCAAGAACCCGGCCCTGGCGGAGAAACTGGTCCCGCAAGGCTGGCCGATCCTGACCAAGCGGCTCTGCGCCGACACCAATTACTACGAGACCTTCAATCGCAACAATGTCAGCCTGGTCGAGATCAAGGACACGCCGATCGAGCGCTTCACCCCGAACGGCATCGTCGTCGCCGGGATCGAATACCCGCTCGACGATGTCATCTTCGCGACCGGCTTCGACGCCCAGACCGGCAGTCTGACGCGGATCGATATCCGCGGCCGAGGCGGTCGCTCGTTGCGGGAGGAATGGCAGCAGGGGCCGCAGACCTTCCTCGGCTTCATGGTCGAAGGCTTCCCGAATTTCTTCATGATGAACGGGCCGTGCAGCCCCGGAGCGGTGTTCCAACCGGTGCTGCTGGGGCAATACCAGGGCGATTGGCTCGCCGATTGTTTCGATTGGATGGCCGCCAACAAGCGCCGCTGTATCGAGACGACACCGGCCGCACAGGAGGAGTGGATCCAGCACTGCAACGCGGTCGCCGATGCGACGCTCTTCCCGCAGGCCAACAGCTGGTACATGGGCGCCAACATCCCGGGCAAGGCCCGCGTCATACTGACCTATCTCGGAGGCTTCATCGAGTATCGGCGGCGCTTCAACGAAGCGACTGCGAATGGCTATAGCGGCTTCACGGTGACCGGATGAGCGTAGCAGCCCCGGGTCGGGAGTCTTCAGCAGAGACGAGGAATGCGGTGGGCGACTTCGACGTCGTGGTCGTCGGGGCCGGTTTCGCCGGTCTCTACGCCCTCCATCACCTGCGCCAGCGCGGCCATTCGATCCGCTGTTTCGAGGCCGCGTCCGGCGTCGGCGGCACCTGGTACTGGAACCGCTATCCCGGCGCCCGGGTCGATGTCGAAAGCCATGAATATTCCTATTCCTTCTCCGAGGAACTGCAGCAGGAATGGGTGTGGTCGGAGAAATACGCAGCCCAGGCGGAACTGCTCCGCTATCTGAACCACGTCACCGACCGCTTCGACCTGCGGCGCGACATCCAGTTCGATACCCGGATCACGGCGGCGCATTACGACGAGGCGACCGGGCGCTGGCGGCTGACGACCAGCCGCGGCGAGACCGTGCTGGCGACCTATTGCGTGATGGCGACCGGCTTCCTGTCCGCCCCCAACAAGCCGCCCTTCAAGGGGTTGGAGAAGTTCACCGGCCGCCAGTTCCTGACCGGGCAATGGCCGCAGGAGAAGGTCGACTTCACCGGTCGCCGCGTCGGCGTGATCGGCACGGGCTCCTCCGCGATCCAGTCGATTCCCGTCATTGCCGAGGAGGCGGCTCAGCTGACCGTGTTTCAGCGTACGCCGGCCTTCTCGATCCCGGCGCGCAACGGCCCGCTTGATCCGGTGCAGGATCGCAAGATCAAGGCGCGCTACCGCGAACTCCGCGAGATGGAGCACGAGCTCGCGCCCGGCGGGTTCCTGCTGACGCTCGGCGAGATCGAGACGCCGACCCAGAAGAGCTTCGCCAAGTCGACCCCCGAGCAGCGCCGCGCCGAATTCGAGCGCCGCTACCGCAGTGGCGGCCTCAACCTCTATCTCGCCTACACAGATCTACTGGTCAATCAGGAGGCCAACGACGATCTCGCCGATTTCGTCCGCGACAAGATCCGCGAACGCGTCAAGGACCCGGTCGTCGCCGAGAAACTGGTGCCGCGCGGCTGGCCGATCCTGACCAAGCGGCTCTGCGCCGATACCAATTATTACGAGACCTATAATCGCGACAACGTCACCCTCGTCGATATCAAGAACACACCGATCGAGGAATTCACCGCGACCGGCCTGCGGGTTGGCGGCGTCGATTACCCGCTTGACGATGTCGTGTTCGCGACAGGCTTCGATGCCATGACCGGGGCGCTCGACCGGATCGATATCCGCGGCCGCGGCGGCAAGCGTCTCAAGGAGTATTGGGAAGCGGGACCGCGGACCTTTCTCGGCTTTATGACGGCCGGGTTCCCGAACCTGTTCTATATCGATGGTCCCAGCAGCCTCGGCGCGGTGTTCCAGCCGGTCTTGCTGTCACAGTTCCAGGTCAATTGGCTCGGCGACTGCTTCGACTGGCTGCGCGCCGAAGGGCGCGGGCCGATCGAGCCGACGGTCGAAGCTGAGGATGCTTGGATTCGGCTCTGCGCGGAGATCGCCGATGCCACGCTGTTTCCCCAGGCCAACAGCTGGTACATGGGCGCCAATATCCCGGGCAAGCCGCGGGTGATCCTGACCTATCTCGGCGGCTTTCCGGATTACCGCCGGCGCTTCCTGGAGGCAGCGGCCGACGGGTATTTCGGGTTTATGGTGGGGTAGCCGAGCCTACTCGACCAGCGAGGTGACCACGAGGTCGGCGAGGCGCTGCACCCGCTCGATGTGGTAGGTCTCTTCCATCAGGCCGGTCGACAGGAACGAGAATGTCAGGTCGAGCTCGGGGTCGATCCAGAAACAGGTCGATCCCGCGCCCCAGCCGCAGAAGGTGCGGGGGCTGGAGAGATTGCTCATCGGGCCCGGCTGGATGCCAACGCCGCGCATGAAGAAGCCGATACCGATCGAGGCCGGCCAGGGCTCCCAGCCGCGGGTGTCCTTGGCATAGTCGAACAGGATATTGGGCTTCTCGCCGGTGAAGTTCTGGGTGCAGTAGTCGATCGTGCGCGGCGACAGCATACGGACGCCGTCGATCTCGCCGCCATTGCCCAGCATGGTCGCGAAGCGATGCAGGTCATCGATCGTGGTCAGGTAGCCGCCCGCGGGGATCTCTGCCCCGGGAATCCCGAGGACATGGCCGATGCCGAGCACTTCTTCGGGCGCGAACATGCCCGGCGTGTCGTAGCGCGCCACGACCGGGCAGGCGCGCGCCAGCAGGTCCTCGCGGCCGCCGAGACAGGTGTTGCGCATCCCGAGTGGCTCGAACAGATCCTCACGCATGATCTGTGTATAGCTGCGCTTGCCGCCATCGACCCGGCGCACCATTTCCGCCATCACCGAATGGGCGGCGATGATCGAGTAGTTGACGCGTTCGCCCGGCATGGAGTCCGGGCGCTTGCCGGCAAGCCAGGCGGTCAGCTTCTCGGTGCTGATCAGGATTTCGGCGGGCACCGACGGGATCGCACCCATGATGCCGCTGGTATGGGTCAACAGATGGAACAGGCTCATCTGGCGCAGGCCGCGACCCGCGAATTCGGGAATGATGTCGCCGACCTGCATGTACAGGTGGAGATCGCCGCGCTCGATGCGATTGAGGACCAGCACGTTGCTGAACTGCTTGCCCACCGAGAACGAGACGAAGACATCGTTGTCGTCGAGGCGGCGGTCCGCGGCGCGGTCGGCATAGCCGCGGATCTCGCGCAGGACCGTCTGCCCCTTGCGGGCAACGCAGAGCGCGGCGCCGTCATAGCGGTTGGCGGCGATATCCGCCTCGATGCGGGCGCCGACGCGGGCGAGCCGCTTTGGGTCGAAGCCGAGTTTCTCCGCGTTGCTCATGGTCATCATCTCCCCCAGGATGCCGGGCTGTGCTGCCGGTCGTTCTCTGCCGCGCCCGTTTGGCAGCGCGGTGTTTGTTGCGGCGTTTTTCGCATGATCGCCCGCGAGCCGTCTATCGCGATGAGGACTCCTGTCGGATTTGTCGCTGCTGGCATCGCCAGGCTGTGCGATCGGGCCGGCTTAGGCTAAGAGGAATGGAACACAGACAAGACCAATAAGTAGATCATGGGAGTGGACATGAATTTCTCCAAGTTGGACGCCCTTCTCAAGGCGACTGTCGATGCCGGAAAGCTGCCCGGCGTGGTGCTCGCCGTCTCGGATCGCGACGGGCTGATCTACGAAGGCGCGAGCGGGGTGCGCCGTATCGGCGAGCCCGCGGCGATGACGACCGACTCCCTGTTCTGGATCGCTTCGATGACCAAGGCGATCACGACCACGGCGGCGCTGCAATGCGTCGAGCGCGGCCAGTTCTCGCTCGACGCGCCGGCGGCCGACATCGTGCCGATGCTGGCCGGCTTTCAGGTCCTCGAAGGCTTCGACGCCGCCGGAGCGCCGCGCTTGCGGCCGCCGAAGCGGGCGATCACCCTGCGTCATCTGCTGACCCACACCTCCGGTCTCTCCTACGAGTTCGCCTGCCCGGAGGTCACACGCTATCGCAAGGCGATGGGCGTCCCGGATATCTTCAGCTGCAAGAACGCCGCGTTGATGACGCCGCTCATGTTTGATCCCGGTGAACGCTGGGAATACGGCACCGGCATCGATTTCGCCGGCAAGATGGTGGAAGCGGTCTCGGGCAAGCGGCTCGGCGAATACATTGCCGAGAACATCACCGGGCCGCTCGGCATGGCGACGACCTCGTTCCATCCTGATGACGCGCTCCGGGCCAAGCGGGTCGGCATCCACGCCAGGGCGCCCGACGGGACGCTGTCGCCCTCGGCATTCGATCTGCCGCGGGACCCGGAATTCGAGATGGGCGGTGGCGGACTGTTCGGGACACTCCTCGACTATCATCGCTTCCTGCGCATGATCCTGAACCAGGGCAGCGCCGGGGGGCGGCAGATCCTGAAGCCGGAAACGGTGGCGCTGATGGGTACCAACCAGATCGGCGAGATGACCTGCGGCAGTTTCGAATCCGCGATGCCGGAACTCACCAACTCCGTCCCCGAGATTCCCGGGACGCGGAACCGCTGGGGCCTAGGTTTCATGATCAACGAGGTTGCCGTGCCCGGCGGCCGCGCCGCCAACAGCCTGTCCTGGGCCGGGCTCGCCAATACCTATTACTGGATCGATCCGACCAACGGCATCGCGGTCGTCGTCGGCACGCAGATCCTGCCGTTCTTCGACTGGGAGGTCGTCGCCCTCATGGTGGCGGCCGAACAGGCGATCTACGCCGCGCTCAACGCTTAAGCCGGGCCCCACCATGCAGTTCACCCATGAACACACCCAGATCGTCGATACCGTCCGCCGCTGGGCCGATGCCGAGGTCAATCCCCATGTCGAGCAATGGGAGCAGGAGGAACTGTTCCCGGCGCACCGGGTCTTCCGCCAGATGGGTGAACTTGGGCTGCTTGGCCTGACCAAGCCGGTCGAGTATGGCGGGCTGGCGCTCGATTATTCCTATGCCGCGGTGCTCGCAGAGGCGCTGGCCGCGATCAATTGCGGCGGCATCCCGATGGCGATCGGGGTGCAGACCGACATGTGCACCCCGGCGCTCGCCGCCCATGGCAGCGACGCGCTGCGGCGGGAATTCCTCGCCCCGGCGATCTCGGGCGAAGCCGTCGGCTGCCTCGGCGTTTCCGAGGTGGGCAGCGGCTCGGACGTGGCGTCGATTAAGACCAAGGCGCGGCGCGACGGCGACGACTACGTCATCGACGGCTCGAAGATGTGGACGACCAACGGCACCCAGGCGGATTTCTGCTGCGTGCTCGCCAATACCGGCGATGGCGCCGCCCACCGCAACAAATCGCTGATCATCGTGCCGATGAAGACCCCCGGCGTTCAGGTCGCGCGCAAGCTGCGCAAGATCGGCATGCATTCCTCGGATACCGCGCAGTTGTATTTCGACGACGTCCGGGTGCCGCAGTCCTATCGCATTGGCGAGGAGGGCAGGGGCTTCATCTATCAGATGGAGCAGTTCCAGATGGAGCGGCTGTGGGCGGCGCTCAACATGACGGCGATGGCGCAGCGTGCGATCGACGTCACCATCGAGTATACCCGCGATCGTCGCGCCTTCGGCCGCTCGATCCTCGACAACCAGTGGGTCCATTTCAAGCTCGCCGAGTACCAGACCGAGGTCGCGGCGTCCCGGGCGCTGGCGTGGCAGGGCGTCGAAGCCGTCGTGCGCGGCGAAGACGCGACCCGCGACGCCACGATGGCCAAGCTCAAGGCCGGCCGTGTCGTCCGCATGGTCGCCGATGGCTGCCTGCAGTTCTGGGGTGGCATGGGGTTCATGGCCGAGAGCCCGGTTGCCCGAATCTTCTGCGATGGCAGGCTGGGTTCGATCGGCGGCGGTGCCGACGAGGTCATGCTCCAGGTCCTCGCCAAATCCATGGGGACATTGCCTACGCCATGACCGTCAAGCTCTACCACTGCAAGAATGCGCGCTCGCTGCGCCCGCTCTGGACGCTCGAGGAAATGGGCCTCGGCTACGATCTCGAGGTGATGCCGTTTCCGGCCCGCGTTCATCGCCCCGACTACCTCGAAATCAATTCGCTCGGGACCGTGCCCTGCCTCGTCGACGGCGAGACGGTGCTCACCGAGTCCGCCGCGATCTGCCAGTATCTGGTCGACCGCTACGGCCCCACGACGCTGGGCCTGACGCCGGATGAGCCCGATTACGGCACTTATCTCAACTGGCTGCATCGAAGCGACGCGACCCTGACATTCCCGCAGACCATCGTGCTGCGCTACACCCAGCTGGAGCCGCCGGAGCGGCGGCTTCCCCAAGTGGCCGAGGATTATACCCGCTGGTTCTTCGCGCGGCTGCGCTGCGTCGAGGAAGCGGCCACGACGCGGGAGTTCCTGTGCGCCGATCGCTTCACGATCGCCGATATCTGCATCGGCTACGCGCTCTATCTGGCCGATCGCCTCGGGCTGCGCGCCGGCTTCAAAGCGAACACCGAGGCGTATTATCAGCGGGTCACGGCGCGCCCCGGCTTCCGCAGGGCGGTGGTTGCCGGGCTCCGTGAGGGGGAGAATCCGGATTCCTTCTTCGCCTCTTAGTCGGAGAATCCGGCGCCGCCGTCATGTGCCGGAGTGGACGTGCGCGAGCAGCCGATGCAGCGAATGGCCGGCGCGGCGGACATTGTCGAACATCTGGCCCATCTCCGCGGTCACCACGAACGCCAGGGGATAGAAGACGCCGGGTTTTGCGGCTTCCCAACGCAACAGCGTGTGCGCCGGTCGCGCAAAAGGCGGCGCGGTACTGAGCATCGCTGCAACAACGCCGACCAGCGCGCCGACGAGCGAATCGCTGGGATAATGGACGCCGAGATAATCGCGGAAGACGCCGGCAACCACGAAGGCGTAGGCGAGCAGCGCCCATGTCAGGCGCGGCGAGATCCGCCTCAGCGCGAATGACAGCGCGAAGGTGAAGGCGGCGGTGTCGCTCGGGAACGAACTCCACGTCTCGAAATCATCGTCGTCCCGGTCGTAGTCGAGTGTCGCGATCGCGAAACCACTGGCATGATCGAACATCGGCCGGGCTCTGAAGGGCAGCAGATCGGCCATCAACCTGGCGATCAGAATGGCGAAAAGGCCGCTGAACAACCCGGTCAGCAATTGACGGCGTCGATCCTGGCGTTCGTGGCCAGCAGATGTCGGCGTGAACCAGAAGTACCAGTAGGGCAGCAAGAAGATGAACCCGGTGAGGAGACGGTCACCGGCGATATAATGGACGAGACGGTCGAACAGCCAGTTGCCCGACCATACGTTCAGGGTATGCAAAATCGAGAGGTCGGCGCTCTGCAACAATGTGAGCATCTTCGGTCACATCCCCATTTCGGGTCTTCGCGCCTCCAGTTCCATGATACGAAATCTGAGTAGCCGCCCGTATTCAATGGGTTGAGCCTAACATCCTATCCGGGTAGAGCAAGAAAACTTTAATCGAACTTATCTATTTTGTGACCCGCGGCGGCAGCGGCGGTCGGAGGTCTCTGCGCAAACAAAGCCGGCAATGCGCCGCACTTTTCGATTGCTTAAGCTTTTGTCCCTACCATCGGCAAACCGGTTCTGAATTTGGCGCACGCCGCCGTAGGAAGCCATTGCCGCCATGGATGAAGCCCTTACCCGGCTGCTCGGGGACGTCGTTCACAATATGCGAGACGCGGTCGTCGTCTGTGCGGCCGAGCCGCTCGATGCGCCAGGCCCAGCGATCATTTATGTGAATCCGGCGTTCGAGGCGATTACCGGGTATTCTGCTGCGGAAATCATCGGCAAGACCTGTCGAATTCTACAGGGTCCGGACACGGAACGCTCGACACTCGATCGAATCAGGCAGGCGCTGACCGAGCGGCGCTCGATCCGGGAAACGGTGCTGAACTACCGGAAGGACGGGACTCCGTTCTGGGCCGAACTACAGATCGATCCGATTATCGATGATCGCGGCTGTTGCACGCACTGGATGTCGATTCAGCGCCCCCTGCAGGAACGGCGGCTCGATCTGATCACCGACCTGAAGAGCGCCGCCCAGCTGCCGGGTATCGTCTATAGCTATGTTCGCTCGCCGGACGGCCGGGACAGTATCCCTTTCGCCTCGCCGGAGATCACCGAACTGTTCGGGCTGAAACCGGAGGACGTGGAGCAGGACGTGGCGCCGATGGTGGCACGGGTGCATCCCGATGATCGCCGGCCCGTGATGGCTGCGGTGGACGAATCGGCGCGGACGCTCGGGACGCTGCAGGTATCCTTCCGCTCGCAACTTCCCAATGGTCGGATGTTGCGGTTGCAGGCGAAGGCATCGCCGTCCCGGCTTCCTGACGGATCGATCCGGTGGCAGGGGTACATCGCCAATCTCGACCTCAAGGGAGAATCGGTCGCCTCGGAGCTGAGGGCCGTCCTCGACGCCGTGCCGGCGGCCGTCTTCGTCAAGGATCCGGAGAGCCGGATCGTCCTGATGAATACGGCCTGTGAGGAAGACTGGGGGATTTCCTATCTCGAGCTGCGCGGCAGCGACGGTTCCGGCTTCTTCACGGACGAGCGCGTGGCCACGATCGTCGAGGAGGATCGCAGCGTGTTTGCCGCGGGCGTCGCGATCGACTTCGATTCGGAATTCTGGAGCGCGCGACTGCGGCAGACGCGGCTCGGGAGAACCATCAAGAAGCCGATCTACGATGCCGAGGGCAAGCCGCGCTTTCTCGTCGGCATCACACTCGACTTGTCGAAGCAGAAGCAGGTCGAACAGGAACTCCGCGCGAGCGAGGAACGCCTGCGGAGTCTCTACGAGATGTCTCGCGTCGGTTTCGTTCTCACCAACCTGGACGGAGACTTCGTGGATCTCAATAACGCCTTCGCGGAAATCTGCGGCTACCCGAAATCCGAGCTGCAGAAACTGCGATATCAGGATCTCACGTCTGCCGAATATACCCTGTCTGACAAGGAGGCGATCCGCGAGCTCCTGGCTCAGGGCCATTGCGGGCCGATCGAGAAGCAATTGACCCGGAAGACCGGCGAAAGCGTATCGGTCGAGATACGCGGGTCGCTCGTCGTCGGCGGCGACAGCGAACGTTACATGTGGTGGCTGGTCGAGGATATCGGCACGCGCAAACGCCAGACCGAGATGCAGGCGTCGCTCGCGGCGATCGTCGAATCATCGACGGATGCCATTATCGGCAAGCGGCTGGACGGCACGATCTCGACCTGGAATCCGGCTGCGGAGCGGATGTTCGGCTATCCCGCGACGGCGGCGCTCGGCCGCCATATTTCCCTGATCATTCCGCCGGATCGCCTCGCCGATGAGGATTTCATCCTCGAGCGGCTGCGGCGCGGTGAGAGGATCGAACAATTCGAGACGCTTCGCTTGACCCGTGACGGGCATCTCCTGCCGGTGATCCTGACGATTTCGCCGATGTGCGACGAGAAGGGAGCCGTCATCGGGGCTTCGAAGATGGTTCGCGACATGACGGATCGCAATCGCATCGAAGGGCAGCTTCGCCAGTCGCAGAAGATGGAGGCGTTCGGCAACCTGACCGGCGGCTTGGCCCATGATTTCAATAATCTGCTCGGCATCATCATGGGCAATCTCGAGATGCTGGCCGAAGTTGCCGACCCGGAGAGCGAGAGTTCCGAACTGCTCGCCGACGCCCTCGGCGCGGTCGAGCATGGCGCCGAGCTGACGCGCAGCCTGCTCGCCTTCGCCCGCCGGCAACCGCTGCAACCGAAGAACCTCCGGCTTGACGGGCTGATCGAAGACACGGTCAAGCTCATGCGCCGCCTGCTCGGCGAGCACATCGAGATCGTGACGTTCCATGAACCCGGGGTCTGCGCGGTCAGGGCCGATCCGACCCAGCTTTCTGCCGCGCTCACCAATCTGGCGACCAACGCCCGGGATGCCATGCCGAACGGCGGGCAGATCAAGATCACGACCGGATCGCGCTGCGTCGGTACCGGCAACCAACTCGTCAACGTTGAGGTCCCGCCGGGCGACTATGCGGTCATTACGATCAGCGATACCGGGGGCGGCATTGCCCCCGAGATTATCGGTCACATCTTCGAACCCTTCTTCACGACCAAAGATCGCGAGCGCGGCACCGGGCTGGGCCTCAGCATGGTGTTCGGCTTCATCAAGCAGTCCGGCGGCCATGTGAACGTCTACAGCGAGGTCGGCATCGGTACGAGCTTCACGATCTATCTGCCCTGCACGTCGGAAACAGCTGTAGCGGTGAGCTCCGTCGGAGATGCCGGCCTTGTTCTCGGCCGTGGCGAGACGGTGCTCGCGGTCGAGGATAACGAGGCGCTGCGGCGAACGCTGGTCCGCCAGCTCGACGCCATGGGCTATCGCGTTCTCGAGGCGAGTGGCGGCAACGAGGCGCTGGCGGTCCTCGAGGCCAATAGCGTCGACCTCCTGTTCTCCGACGTCGTGATGGCAGGCGGGATGGACGGGGTGGAGCTGGCACACCAGGTCAGGCTGCGCTGGCCCGAGACTCGCATCCTCCTGGCCAGCGGCTTTCCCGAGATCCGCTCCGACGCGCGGTTGCCGGTCCTGGATATCCGTCTTCTCAACAAACCTTACCGTAAGAATGACCTCGCCAGCATCCTGCGTGAGGTGTTTGATGATCCTCCCGCGGCCCGCCCCCTCTAGGATCGACCTATGGCAACGATACTCGTGATTGACGATGAAGCCGCAATGCGACGGATGATCGTGCGCATTCTGACGGGGGCTGGTCACCGCGTCGTCGAGGCTGCGGATGGCTATATCGCGGTCGACACGTTCAGACGCGAGAACCCCGACATCATCATCGTCGATATTCTGATGCCGGATCGTGACGGCATCGAGACGATCCAGAAGATCCGTGCGGTCCGCGGCGATGTCGGAATCATTGCGATCTCGGGCGGTGGAATCGTGGAGCCGATGTTCTATCTCGACCTCGCGGAGAAGTTCGGCGCCCATCATCATCTGGCCAAGCCCTTCAAGCCGAAGGAACTGATCGAAGCCGTCGAGAGCCTCTGCTTTTAATTCCAGGGTGCGTCGCACCGTCGACGCGTTGTTCGGGCCTGCCGGGAGACGGAGAGTGCAGTCGTGAAATTCTGGCAGATCATCTTGCTCATGGCGCTCGTCACGGCGATCCCGGGCTGCGCCATCAAAGGCGATCTCAACAAGGACAATGTCGCGCTCGCCTCGGCATTCACCCAAAAGTTGATCGATCGGTTGGCGTTTTACCGCAACGGCGCCGCGGCGCTCGATGCCAAGGCCAGACAGGCGCCCCCGCCCACCGATGCCACCGGCTCAGCCTCACCCGGACCGCCCGACGACGCCGTGGCGCAAGCCTTCTACGGTTCTTTCGAGCTCCATGCCCGTGCCGACATCCTCGACCATTTCCTGCACGAGGCGACGACGACCGGACAGACCGGGATGATGACGGCGTGGCTGCAGGAGCATTCGGCGCGGCTTGCCACCTCGGTGGCGGCGACGGACCGGATTGCAGCGGATTTCCGGGCGGATGCCGTCGCGAATGCCAACGATCCGACCCTGCCGCGGCGTTACTACGAACTCCTGACGCGACGCGGCAGCGAGCGTGGCATGCGCGACGAACTCGCCGCTATCGGCGCCGACGTCGCCGCTTATACGCGGGACTTGGGGGGGACCAGCGGCGTGGCCGGGCCGATGGCGCCCCCGCCGCCATTGCCATGAGCGGGCCCTGGCGGGCGCTCGTCGAGGGCGTCTACGCACTGGTGGAATGGCGCGACGGCGACGTCGTCCAGGCGCCGCCGCAGGTCGAGGGCCGCTTCATCCTGAAGGACGGTCTGATCGTCACGATCCTCAGCAATCTCGCGGCGCCGGGAGGGGGGATATCGGTGACGCAATATGGTCGCTTCACGCTCGATGACGACCGTTTCGAGTATGGCTATGACCGAGTCGCCAACTTCCAGCACACGCGTGAGGGGATCGTCGCCCTGCCGATGCTCGCCCCCGGCTGGCGTGGCTTCGCCGTCTCGATCCTGCCCGATACGGTCGAGCTCGCCACCGATGCTGCGGCGTTCGTCTTCACGCCAGCGGGGATGACCTATTCGGAGCAAGGCATCTGCTTGCGGCGATGGCAAAGGCTGCGGTCGGCCACCTGACGCGCGCCCCGCAGCGGTGTTGACCATCGAGTCCTGGAAGTGGCTCACCGAGCCGGCCGCGTACCCTCTCGCTCGGGACGGGCAATTCGTGCGATTGATGTGGATCATTGCCAGCGCCGGAGGCGGTGCCACGTTCTGACATCCTGCCGGCGCCTAAAAAAGGCCGCCGGCAGTCACAATGAAGAAATCGGAATCGGGGAGGGGTCGGTAAATGTCGCATTCAAATGGGGCCAGCCGCGAGCTGCGCATCGTCATCATCGGTGCCGGCATGGCCGGCATCCTCTCGGCGATCAAGCTTCGCGAGGCCGGCTACGGCAATTTCACCATTTACGAGAAGGCCAACCGCGTCGGCGGAACCTGGCGTGAGAACACCTATCCCGGGATCGCCTGCGACGTGCCGGCGCATCTCTATACCTATTCCTTCGAGCCCAATCCGAACTGGAGCCAGACCTTTGCGCCCGGCGACGAGATCGAGGCCTATTTCGAGGGTGTCGCCCGCAAGTATGGCGTGATGGAGAGCATCCGCTTCGGCGAGGAGATCAAGTCCTGCGAATTCGTCGACGGGCGCTGGCACTTGGTGACCGGCAAGGGCGAACGGGACACGGCCGATATCGTGATCGCGGCGAGCGGCGTCCTCCACCATCCGAATATCCCGGAGATTCCCGGACTGAAGAGCTTCGCCGGCGCCTGCTTCCACAGCGCGCGCTGGGATCATTCGGTGCCGCTCGACGGGCGCCGGGTCGGCGTGATCGGGACCGGCTCGACGGCCATCCAGATTACGTCGGCGCTGGCAAATCGAGTTGCCAAGTTCGAGTTGTTCCAGCGCACCGCGCAGTGGATCATGCCGATCGAGAACGCGCGCTACAGCGCGGAGGAGCGCGCCAATTTCCAGCGTGATCCCAAGCTGCTCGCGGTCTTGCGCGACCAGCTGCACGAGATGATGATCGGCGGGCTCGCCAACGCGGTCATCGACGCCGATTCGCCGGCGATGCGGCAGATCGAGCAGGCCTGTCTCGACAATCTGGAAAACAACGTCAAGGACCCGGTGTTGCGCGAGAAGCTGCGGCCGAACTACCGCGCGGCCTGCAAGCGTCTGATCTTCTCCACCGATTTCTACGAGGCGATCCAGCACCCGAACGCCGAGCTGGTGACCGAGGGGATCGAGGCCATCGAGCCCAAGGGCGTGCGGACCAAGGATGGCCGCCTGCACGAGCTCGATGTCCTGGTGCTCGCGACCGGCTTCGCCGCCGATCGCTTCGTGCGGCCGACCCGGGTGATCGGGCGCGGCGGCGTCGATCTCGACACGGTCTGGGCCGACCGTCCGATTGCCTATCTCTCGATCTCGGTACCCGAGTTTCCCAATTTCTTCATGCTCAACGGCCCGAACGGCCCGGTCGGCAACTTCTCGCTGATCCAGATCGCCGAGTTCCAGCTCGGCTATATTCTGCAGCTGCTCGAGCAGATCCGGACCGGCAAGTGCCGGGAGGTCAGCGCCAGCCCCGCGGCGACGCAGCAGTTCGACGAAGCCCGGATCGCGGCCGCCAAGGGCAGCATCTGGTCGACGGGCTGCAAGAGCTGGTACCTCGATAAGCATGGCGTGCCCGCGAGCTGGCCCTGGGCCTACAGCCGCTTCGCCGAAGAGATGGCGAGGCCCGATCTGCGCGCCTTCGACC
>CAIUCF010000336.1 GCA_903897565.1 uncultured Rhodospirillales bacterium
CCGCCATGCGGCGTCGAGAAGGTCTTGTGCAGGTTGATGTGCATGGCGTCGATGCCGAGATCGGCCGGACGGACCCGGCCGACGATCGCGTTGAAATTGGCACCATCGCAGTAGAAAAAGGCACCGACGGCGTGGACGGCGTCCGCGATCTCCTTGATCTCGGTCTCGAACAACCCGCAGGTATTGGGATTGGTGACCATCACCGCGGCGACGTCGGGGCCGAGCTTGGATTTCAGCGCGTCGAGATAGACGCGGCCGCGGGCATTGGCAGGCACGGCTTCGACGGTGAAGCCGCAGGCTGCTGCGGTCGCCGGGTTGGTGCCATGGGCCGATTCCGGCACCAGGATACGGGTTCGCGTCTCACCGCGGGCATCGATGGCCGCGCGGATCGCCATGATGCCGCAGAGTTCGCCATGGGCGCCGGCGGCAGGCGACAGCGCCACAGCGGGCATCCCGGTCAAGGTCTTCAGCCAATGGGCCAGCTGGTCCATCAGTTCCAGTGCACCCTGGATCGTAGAGACTGGCTGCAAGGGATGGATATCGGCGAAGCCCGGCAGTCGCGCCATTTTCTCGTTGAGGCGCGGGTTGTGCTTCATCGTGCAGGAGCCGAGCGGATAGAGACCGCTGTCGATGGCGTAGTTCTTTTGCGACAGCCGGGTGAAGTGGCGGACGACTTCGGGCTCCGAAAGGCCGGGAAGCCCGACCGGCCGCTTGCGGGCGAGGTTGCCCAGACGGTTGGTATGCGCGGGCGCTTCGGCAAGATCGACACCGCAGCGCGCCGACGGCTTGTGCTCGAACAACAGCGCTTCCTCAAGCTGCAGGCCGCGATTTCCGCCTTGAGTGCCGGTACTTGTGCCGGGGATGCCGGCCGCGAACTGGCCGATCGCCTTGCTCCACTCGTTCATCGCAGCACCTCCGTCAGGGCCGTCGCCAGCCGTTCGATATCGTCCAGGGTGGTCATTTCCGTCGCGGCGACGAGCAACAGCGACTCCAGCGCCGGCTTGTCCGGATAGAGCCGGCTGACCGGCACGCCGGCGAGGATGCCGCGGCTTGCCAAGAGCTCGACGACCGGGGCGGCCGGGCGCTCGAGCCGCAGGGTCACTTCGTTGAAGAAACGCTCGTTGACGACGCCGACGCCGGGCACCGAGGCCAGACGGTCGACGAGCACCGACGTCATCGCGTGGTTGAGCGTCGCCAGTTCCGCGAGCCCGCTCTCGCCGAGCAGGGCGGCGTGGATCGTGAAGGCGAGGGCGCAGAGCCCGGCATTCGTGCAGATGTTGCTGGTCGCCTTCTCGCGGCGGATATGCTGCTCCCGGGTCGACAAGGTCAGCACGAAGCCGCGCTTGCCGTCGACATCGGTGGTCTGGCCGGCAAGCCGACCCGGCATCTGCCGGACCAGCTTCTCGCGGGTTGCGAACAGGCCGACATGCGGGCCGCCGAAATTCAGGGCGTTGCCGAGCGACTGGCCTTCGCAGGCGACGATATCGGCGCCCATCTCGCCGGGCGACATGATGGCGCCAAGCGAAATCACTTCGGTGACGACGACAATCAGCAACGCGCCGGCACGATGGCAGGTCTCGGCGAGCGCGCTGTAGTCGCGGATATTGCCGAAGAAGTCGGGGTTCTGGACGACCACCGACGCGGTCTCGCCGTTGACGAACCCGCTAAGATCTTCATTGCCGCTGGCATCCGGCGCGGCGAGTTCGACCGTGAAGCCGGCAAACCTTGCGTGGGTCTCCGCGGTGTCACGGTACTGCGGGTGGAGTCCACCGGACAGGATGGTCCGGCTGCGCTTCGTCACCCGGTTGGCCATCATGATCGCTTCGGTCGCAGCCGTGCAGCCGTCATACATCGAGGCGTTGGCGACCTCCATCCCGGTCAGCAGCGCGACCTGGGTCTGGAATTCGAACAGCGCCTGCAAGGTGCCTTGCGCGATTTCCGGCTGGTACGGCGTGTAGGCCGTCAGGAATTCGCCACGCAGCAGCAGTTGGTCGACGGCCGCAGGAACATGGTGGCGATAGGCGCCGGCGCCGAGAAAATGCGGCACCGAACCCGCAGCCAGGTTCTTGGCCGCCATCGCCGTCAGCGCGCGCTCGACCGCCAACTCGCCCTGATGATCGGGCAGGTCGAACGCCGCGTCCCGCCACGCCGCCGGGGGGACGTCGCGGAACAGGTGATCGACGGAGGGCGCGCCGACGACTGCCAGCATCGCCTGCC